>NZ_JAFAVV010000646.1 GCF_019242285.1 Bradyrhizobium sp. | reverse complement strand
GATCTCGAGCCCGGCCTCCAGCGGATCGTCGCTCTCGATCAGGTGCAGCGCGGCCTCGCCGCCGCCGAACAGATCGACGAACAGCCGCTTGAAATGGTCGTTGACGATCTCGAACGACGCGAGCAGGCGCTCGCGTGCCTCGCGATTCAGGCTCTGGATGCCCTGGCGCAGCCGCTTGATGGCCTCGACCAGGTCGTCGCGCTCGGTGGTGAGCGCGGTGTGCTGGGCCTCGACCTCGCGCAGCTCCTCCTCGGCGCGCAGATTGACGGCGCCGAGCCGCTCGCGGTCGCGGCGCAGCTTCTCCAGATTCTCCTCGATCTCGGCGAGCGGCGGCAAGCTCGTGCCCGGCTCGATCTCGGCAAGGTCAGCAACGGCCTGCGGCTCGACCTCGAGCATGTCGTGGATCTCGCGCTCGACATCGGCCAGCCGGCGCCTGGCGCTCTCCACGCGTTCCTCGGCACGGCCGGTTGCCTCGCGCGCAGCCGAGAGCGCCTCGATCGAGGCCCGGGCGGCACGGTCGGTCGCGGCCATCGCGGTCTCGGCGGCTGCCAGCGCGTCGGCTGCGACTTGGCGGTCATTCTCGGCGTACTCGATCTCCGTGATCAGCGCGGCGCGCTTTTCCGCAAACAGCATCGGCGCGTTGTCGAGCCCGGCGCGCTCCTCCGTGACCTCGGCGAGGCGGGCCTCGATGGTCTCGATCTGCGACGCCGCACTCGCCTTTCGGCTCCGCCAGTCGTTGCGCTCGGCCAGGATCGCCTGCACGCGCCGGTCGGCAAGCTCGGCCTCGCGGGCCAGAGCCTGCGCCTCGGCGCGCACCTGCGCGGCGAGCCGGCGATGGCCGTCGATCTCGCCGCGCACCGCGGCGAGCCTCGCCTCGGCATCGTCCGACGCCGGCAATTCCGCAAGCGTCGCGACCGCGGTCTGATGCGCGCCTTCGACCTCGGTGTGGTCGATGGAGAGGCGGCTAAAGGCTTCCGACAACGCCGACTTGCGCGCGGCATGGCGATTGACCTCGCGCTCGGCGGCGGCGTGACGGTCGCGCGCGGCGTCGGCCTCGCGCTGCGCGGCCCGCCAGGCTTCGCGCGCGGCAGTCTCGGTGGAGGCCGCGATCCTCAATTCGCTTTCGGCATTCTCCAACGCCTGGCGCTTGGTTGCGACATCCTGGCGCGCCTGCTCCAGCTCGTTCTCGATATCGACCAGACGCGCCCGCTCGGCGAGCCGGCGTGCCGCGCCGGTCGGTGCATGCGCGGCCGCAACAAAACCGTCCCAGCGCCAGACGTCGCCTTCCGGCGACACCAGCCGCTGACCGGTCTTGAGCTGGGATACCAATCCCGCGCCGCGCTCCTTGGCCACGACGCCGATCTGCGCCAATCGCCGCACCAGTTCCGGCGGCGCCTGGACATGGGCGGCAAGCGGCTCGACGCCGCTCGGCAGGGCCGGGTCGCTTCCGGTTGCGCCGGCAACGGTCCAGCGCATCGGCGCGGAGGGATCGACGGGCGCATCGAGGTCGTCGCCGAGCGCGGCGCCGAGTGCCTTCTCATAGCCCTTGGTGACCGTGACGCCGTCGATGATCGGCGGCCAGAGGTTCTTGGTCTCGACATTGACGAGCTTGGAGATGGTGCGCGCCTCGGTCTCCAGCCGCTGCACCCGCTTCTCGGCTTCGTTGAGCGGGGCGCGGGACGCCTCCAGCGTCGCACGCGCCGCGCGGTGCGCCATCTCGCTCTCTTGAGCGGCGGCCTCCGATTGGGCCACGGTCTGTTGTGCGCTGACGGTTGCGGCCGCGAGTTCTGCGAGATCGCCGAGGCCGCTGGTCTCCTGTGCAAGCTTCTGCTCATCGGCCTGGACACCGGCGATGTCCTGGTCGAGCCGCGTCAGGCGTTCGCGATGGCTGCGGACGTTGTCCTCGAGCTGCTTGCGCCTGGCGGTCTGTTCGGCGAGCGCCGTGGTGAGCTCGGAAAACAGCCGCTCGGCGTCGGCAAGCGTCGCTTCGGCCGCCGCGACGCGCTCGTCGACTCCGCTGCGCATCTCGACGCGCGACTTGATCTCCTCCTTCAGCTCGGCATCCTCGGTGTCGAGCCGCTGCAAGGCGGCCTCGGCATCGGAGGTCTGCTGCCGCTCGCGCGCGATATCGGCGGTGAGCTGGGTCACGCGCCGGTCGAGCTCGGCGGCGCGCTCCTTGGCGCGCTCCTCCTCACGATCGAGCGTGGTGCGGACGTTGTTCAGGCGCTGCAGGCCCGCCGCGGCGCGCGCCTCCGCCTCGCGCAGAGCCGGCATCTCCGCGGCGCGGAGCGCCTGGATGCGGGCGGCCTCGGCCTGCTCGCGGGTGCGCTCGGCCATGTCGCGGACGGAGAGCTCATGGGTGCGGCTCGATTCGGCGACGCCGGCATGGGCCTCGATCCAGCGCAGATGGAACAGCGTGGCCTCGGCCTTCCGCACCTTGGCGGCCACCTCGCGGTAGCGGATCGCCTGGCGCGCCTGCTTCTTCAGGCCTTCTATCTGGCCGGTGAGCTGGCCGATGACATCCTCGACCCGGAGGAGGTTGGCTTCGGCCGCCTTCAGCCGCAGCTCCGCCTCGTGGCGGCGGGCATGCAGGCCGGCGACGCCGGCGGCATCCTCCAGCACGCGGCGGCGCTGCTCCGGTTTGGCCTGGATGATCTCGCCGATCTTGCCCTGGTGCACCAGCGCCGGCGAGCGCGCGCCGGTCGCGGCGTCCGCGAACAGCAATTGCACGTCGCGGGCGCGCACGTCGCGGCCGTTGATGCGGTAGACCGAGCCCGCCTCGCGCTCGATCCGGCGCGAGATTTCCAAGGTCTGGGCGTCGTTGACGGCGGCCGGCGCGGTGCGATCGGCATTGTCGATCGTCATCATCACTTCGGCGTGGTTGCGCGCCGGACGGTTGCCGGAGCCGTTGAAGATCACCGCATCCATGTCGGCGGCGCGCAGCGATTTGTGCGAGGTCTCGCCCATCGCCCAGCGCAACGCCTCGACCAGATTCGACTTGCCGCAGCCGTTCGGCCCGACGACGCCGGTCAGCCCCGGCTCGATCACGAAATCCGTGGGTTCAACGAACGACTTGAAGCCGTGGAGACGAAGACGCGTGAGTTTCATAACGACGGATTCTCTCTTGGCAGGGAACGAATCTCCCTGCCGAGACAATACCATAGAAGGCAACGTCGGTGTGGAGGATGAGTCGTAACAATGGCGTTCGCGGCGGGGCCGGGCAACCGGCGGAACGCCTTTTTCCCAAGGCTTTTGAAAGGCGGCGAAAATGCGTCGATTCGGGCACGCGCGAAAATCAGCTCTGCGATGGCGCGCGTTGATCTTCAGCTCGAACTTCCGGCGGAGTTCCCTATGGCTTCACGCGGATTCCGTCAGCTCTTCAGCAACGGATTGATCTTCTTCTCGAACTCCTCGATCGAGGCCTCGCCCTTGATCTTCTCGCCATTGATGAAGAAGGTCGGCGTCGAATCGACCTTCAGCACCTCGCTGGCGTATTTCTGGTCGGCCTCGATCTTGTTGAGCAACGCCTGGTCCTTCAGGCATTCCTCGACCTCCTTCTGGCTGAGGCCGGCCTGCTTGCCGATCCGGCCCAGCGCCTCGGTGGTGTTCTTCATCACCCAGTCGCTCTGCGAGCGGAACAGCAGGTCGGTGACCGCGAAGTATTTTCCGGAGTCGCCCTTGGCGATGCAGCGCGACAGCATCGAGCCGGCGGCCGCCTTGATGTCGAGCGGGAACTCGCGAAAGATGTAGCGCACCTTGCCCGAGTCGATGAACTCAGCCTTGATCTTCGGGAACACCTGCTCGTTGAAGGCGGCGCAATGCGGGCAGGTCATCGAGGCGAACTCGGTGATCGTCACCTTGGCGTCGGCCGGCCCGAGCACCATGTCCGGCAGCGAGACCGGCTTGGCGACGTCGGTCGCGCTCTGTGCCATGGCCTCGGAGATCAGCCGCAGCGGCGACAGGCCGGCGAGGGCGGCAAGCCCGGTCAGCGACAGGGCGGCGGTGAAGGCGCGGCGCGTGATGATCAACGGTCTGCTCCCGGTTTGGCGCGGTCGCGCACGAGGAACTTTGGCAAGGAACTTTGGCAAGGAACTTTGGATTGGCGGCCTGTTCGCTAGCTTGAAACGGCCAAGGTGGCAATGGCCGGCTCAAGCGGCCGGTTGCAGCCAAAACGTCAATTTCGCTTGATTGCAGCCCCGAGCCGCGCCAGCGCGTCGCGCAATTGTTCGTCCTCCACGGCCGACAGCGTTTCGGCGACCTTCGCCACCGATTTCGGATCGGGCGGCGCCGGCCGCCTCGGCCGGTCGCGGCGCGCCAGCGGGGCCTGCCGCAGCGCCAGCCGGCCGACCGCGCTCCAGCCGAAGAAGCGATTGACCCGCTCCAGGATCACGTCGGAGGAATGCTGGATCTCCAGCGCCGTCGGGCCCTCGACCCGCAGCACCAGCGTCGCCGGCTCCTGCACCTGGCCCTCGACCGGCCGCGGCCATTGCAGCTTGATCGGCTCGGAATGCGCCGCGATCTCCTTGCCCGCGATCTCCGCCCAGCGCGTCACCAATTCGCGCGCGGCAAAACCCTGCTTGGCATAGGCCTGCGAGAACACGTCGTCGAGCAGGACGGAAAGCGGCTTTGCGGTGATTCGGCCGGGCTTGGACATTCCTGCCATCGCGTGAGAAGGTGCATGCTCCCGATCAAGCGGCGCGCGGGCGGATCGATCTGAGGTCGCGATCGATCTCGCGCCGCCGCTGCATCAGATCATAGTCCATCTGCAGTCCGAGGAAGAACCCCTCCGAGACGCCAAAATAACGCGCCAGCCGAAGATCGGTATCGGCGGTGATGTCGCGCTTGCCGAGCACGATCTCGTTGATTCGGCGGGGCGCGACATGGAGGGCGCGCGCCAGCGCGTTCTGGCTGAGGTCCATCGGCTTGAGAAACTCCTCCAGCAGGATTTCGCCTGGATGAGGATTCCTGAGCAGGCCGCTCCTAGTGGTAGTCGACGATTTCGACATCGATCGGTCCTCCGTCAGTCCACACAAAACACACCCGCCATTGGTCGTTGATCCGGATCGAATGCTGCCCCTGCCTATCGGCTTTCAGTGCCTCAGGCGGTTGCCGGGCGGTACGCGCAGATCGTCGAGCACCCGCGCTTGGTTCAAGAGACGCAGCTTTCTCAAGGCCACGTTCTGGATATCGGGCGGCAGCTTGCGGCTCCGCCGCCCGGACCATATCAGTTCAGCTTCGGGATCGGCAAAGCTTTGGATCACAATGGACTATAACGCGACGCGTTATGCTCTTCAACCACTGGCCATCCCTGGTCGGCAGTCCTACAATGCTGCCATGCTCCCTTCAGGATCGATTCGACGAAAGCAGCAGGTCGCTGTCCCCGATGGTTGCGACCGCCCCGCGCGGCTGCTGGCCTGGTACGACCGGCATCGGCGCGAGCTGCCGTGGCGGGCGAGGGCGGGCGAGGTGGCCGATCCGTACCAGGTCTGGCTCTCGGAGATCATGCTGCAGCAGACCACGGTCAAGACGGTCGGTCCCTACTTCCAGAAATTTGTCGCGCGCTGGCCCGATGTCGCCGCGCTTGGACGCGCCTCGCTCGACGACGTGCTGCGGATGTGGGCCGGGCTCGGCTATTATTCCCGTGCGCGCAACCTGCATGCCTGTGCGGTGGCCGTGACCCGCGACCATGGCGGCGCCTTTCCCGCGACCGAGGAAGGCCTGCGCGCGCTACCGGGAATCGGGCCGTATACCGCGGCTGCCATTGCGGCGATCGCCTTCGATCGCCGCACCATGCCGGTCGACGGCAACATCGAACGCGTGGTCTCGCGGCTGTTCGCGGTGGAGGAGCCGCTGCCGCAGGCCAAGCCGCGCATCCAGCAACTCGCGCGCACGTTGCTCGGCGAGTCGCGTGCAGGCTGCAGCGCCCAGGCGCTGATGGATCTCGGTGCCTCGATCTGCACGCCGAAGAAGCCGGCCTGCGTGCTGTGTCCGCTCGGCGATGGCTGCGTCGCGCGGGCGCAAGGCACGCAGGAAACCTTTCCGCACAAGGCCGCCAAAAAGACCGGCGCGCTGCGCCGTGGCGCGGCCTTCGTGGTCAGGCGTGGCGACGAGCTCCTGGTGCGCACCCGTCCGGCCAAGGGCCTGCTTGGCGGCATGACCGAAGTGCCGACCTCCGACTGGCGCGCCGCGCAGCATGACGGGGCGGCGTTGCACCAGGCGCCTGTGCTGAAGGGGATCGGACGCTGGCACCGCAAGGCGGGCGTCGTCACCCACGTTTTCACGCATTTTCCGCTCGAGCTCGCAGTCTATGTAGCCGATGTGGCGGCCCGCACGCCCACGCCGGACGGCATGCGCTGGATTCCCGTCGCAACGCTGGCCGATGAGGCGCTGCCGAACGTGATGCGGAAAGTCGTTGCACACGGCCTTGGGCTGTAACTGCTGCTGACACCAGGCTGGCAGCAGCGCTGGGCTATGCCCGCGAAATGGAGGTCCCCATGGTCGCAACCGCGCTTGATCATCTCGCCCCGCCGCCCTCGGCAAAACTGCTCGGCTGGCGCCTGCTCGATGCGCGGCCGGCGGAGGGCTGGCTGAAGATCGGCTTCGATGGCAAGCCGGAATTCTGCAATCCTGCCGGCTTCGTGCAGGGTGGCTTGCTCTCGGCGATGCTCGACGACACCATGGGGCCTGCGGTATTCGCCATGACCGAGGGCCGGAGCTATACGACGACCGTCAGCCTGACCGTGAACTTTCTCGCCTCCGCGAGGCCGGGGCCGATCGCTGCGGAAGCGCAGGTCACCCAGCTCGGGAAGACGATCGCCTTCGTCGAGGGCAAGTTGACGGCCGAGGATGGCACGTTGCTCGCGACCGCAACCGCGGTCGAGCGGCTGCTCGACGCGGCGAGGGCGCTGCGGTGAGATAGCTTCGGCTATGGACGGTGGGAAGCCACGCCGGTAACCTTTGGCGTCTCCTCAAGAGGATCCGCCATGCTCAAGCTCTATTACGCTCCGGCCACCTGCGCGCTCGCATCGCATATCGCGCTCGCGGAGGCCGGCGCCGACTACACCACCGAAAAGCTCGACTTCAAGATCAACCAGCAGAACAGCCCCGAATATCTCGAGATCAACCCGAAGGGCCGGGTGCCGTCGTTGGTGACCGACCGCGGCGTCCTGACCGAGACGCCGGCAATGCTGGCCTATATCGCGCAGACTCACCCCGAGGCGAAGCTCGCGCCGCTCGACGATGCCTTCGCGTTCGCGCAGGTGCAGTCGATCAACAGCTATCTCTGCTCGACCGTGCATGTCGCGCATGCCCACAAGATGCGCGGCAAGCGCTGGGCCACCGAGGAGACCTCGTTCGCCGACATGAAGCGCAAGGTACCGGAGACCATGGGCGCCTGCTTCGCGCTGATCGAGCACCGGATGCTGAAAGGGCCCTGGGTGATGGGCGAGCAGTACACGGTCTGCGATCCCTATCTCTACACGATCGCGACCTGGCTCGAAGGCGACGGCGTCGAGATGGCGAAGCTGCCGAAGGTCGCCGATCATTTCAAGCGCATGGCGGAGCGTCCCGCCGTCAAGAAGGTGTTGGCGGAGCAGGCGGCTTAGCTGCTCACGCAAGCGCAGCCCGGGTGAGCGCCTGCTCGGGCCGTATCCCGCCGAACGCCGGCAGCCGCGAGCCTGAAACAGGAAGAACGTCGGGAGCGCATCAATGCCTGTTGCAGCGTGATCCGGCTGGAGGCCGGTCAGCTCAAGGAATGGACCGAGTATTGTGATACGGCTCTGATCGACGCGGTGCCCGGCGCCCCGCAGACACGAGCTTGTTTGCCACCTGAAAGGGAGAATATCCAATGACGAAGTCGACCAAGGAATTCCTCAATCCGGATACGCTGATGAGGCCTGCCGGCTATTCTCACATTGCGAGACTGACCTCCGGCGCCATGGTCTATATCGCGGGCCAGGTGTCGAGCGACGCGTCGGGGCAACTGGTCGGCGAAGGCGATTTCGAGGCCCAGGCCGAACAGGTGTTTCGCAATTTGAAGGCGGCGGTCGAAGCGGCCGGCGGGGGTATGGCCGACCTGGTCAAGATCAACATCTTCCTGGTCGAGGAGGTCCCGCCGGAAGCCGTCGCCAAACTCCGCGTCGTTCGCGACAGGTACGTGAACGTGGAGAAGCCGCCGGCGAGCACACTGGTGGTCGTCAGCCGCCTCGCGCGCCCGGGCTGGCTGATCGAAATCGAGGCGGTCGCTGCGCTCGACGGCTAGCCTGGAGATCGTGGAACCCGACTGCAACGTTCGCTTCACAGGCACGGTTCGATCAGCCCCGTGCCGCGCCACGCGGCAAGCGCGACCCGGCATCTCAACCTCTGGATTCCGGATCCACGCCTCAAAGTCGGCTGTTGCCGACCGTGACATCATTTGTGCACGAACTCGGGTGAACCCGAGTTCGTGCACGCGTATGCCGGAATGACGATTGTGCGGTTCGCCCCTCATGCCGCCTTGGTCTTGAGGTGGCCGAACATGATGTGGCGCGCGTCGTCGTCCATGTCGGTCTTGAAGGTGAACTTGTCCTTCAGCGCGATCGCGCGCGAAGCCGCCGGGCGTGCCGAGATCTCGTCGACCAGCCGCTTGACGTTGGGATATTTCGCGTAGTTCTCCTCGCCGAGCACGAACGGCGCCATCCGCGCCCAGCCCCAGAACGCCATGTCCACGATGGTGTAGGCGTCGCCGACTATGTAGCGGCTATTGGCCAGATGATCGTCGAGGATCTTGTAGTGGCGGTTGGCCTCGTACTGGTAGCGGTTGTTGGCGTAGTCGAGCTCCTTCGGTGCGAAGTGCTTGAAGTGCACGGCCTGACCCGAATAGGGGCCGAGGCCGGTGGCAATGTACATCAGCCAGGACAGCATCTCCGCCTTGTTCTTCGGCGTGTCCGCCGGCAGGAACTTGCCGGTCTTCTCGGCGAGGTAGAGCAGGATCGCGTTGGAGTCGAACACGAAGGTGCCGTCATCGTCGATCGCCGGCACCTTGCCGTTCGGATTGACCTTCAAGAATTCCGGCTTGAACTGCTCGCCCTTGCGGGTGTCGACCGGCACCAGCTCGCAGGGCAGGCCGGCCTCCTCGATGAACAGCGCGACCTTGTTCGGGTTGGGCGCCCCATTGAAGTAGAATTTGAGCATGGTGGAAAATCTCCCCTGATCGTT
>NZ_JAFAVV010000614.1 GCF_019242285.1 Bradyrhizobium sp. | reverse complement strand
ACCGCGGATCGCGCCCGCGGGCCGGCAGAGGTCGGACTTTCTCCCGTGGTATGAGGCCGGTCACCGCCCCGCTCGGTTTCGTCCGATGACGGCCTGGAGCAGGTGAACCGGCTCGAAGGGTTTTTGGAGAAAGGTCGTATGGGCGGGCAGCCTCGGCACCTCCTTGCCGGACATGACGATGATGTTCATTGCCGGGTATCTTTGGCGGGCGTACTCGGCGAGTTCGATCCCGGACATGCTGCCTGAGAGCCTATTGTCGGTTATGAGAGCGCGCAGCTCCGTACCCGAGGTCGCGACGATCGACTCGGCGGCTTCGGCCGTCGCGCACTCGACGACCTCGAATCCCTCGTCTCTGAGCAAGTCCGCCATGACCTCGCGCTGGAGCATGTCGTCCTCGACCAATAGGGTAACGAACTGGGGCATGGGCTCCTCCGTTATCCCATGTTAATCCGAAATGCCGCTTCCGGTTCAGCGGCTGCAACATTCGCTCAGACCGGCGGCTGGTCCGGAAAGGACATAGCGCCGGCTGTTGTTCCACCGCACAGGCATCATCGTTCGCCGTCGGGCAGAGTCCGGGCGCAGTACACGGCCTAGGGTGGATACACGCCGCGAAGCACATCCGTGAAATGGGATTTGACCGCTTCGTCACAGTTGCAGGATTTCGAACGCAGGGCGGACGGATCCAGCACCTCAAGCTCCATCCTTCCCGTCCTCAGGATGCGTTTTGCGCTGAAATCCCGGATGATCCGGGTGGCATAGCTCCGTCCGACGCCGAGCATCGCGGCGGGCTGGGCGTGACCGAAGGGTATAGTCTGGCCACCCGTTCGAGCCGTCGCCGCCAGGATACACTTGGCCGCGCGCTGTTCGATCGAATGCGCGGCATTGCAGGCGCTGCTCTGCAGAATTTGTGCCAGCAGGCAATCCGAATAGCGGGCGAACACATTGCTGAAGGTGCTCGACTTCTCTTTCGCGGCCTGGATACGGCTGACCGGCAGCCGGCCCAGTCGAACCTCGATGCGGGAAAACGCCGGCAGGCGTCCGTGGCTGACGATGCCGCCGGCCGCCCCCTCGCGTCCGATCAGGGGGACATCGACCTCGTGCCCGTCTTCGATGGCCACGACGAAGCAGATCGCGCTCCCTTCGCACGGGAAATACACCGTGTTGACGTCACCGCCGGGGTTGTAGAGAACTTCGCCGGCAGCCAGCGAGACCATCTCGAGGTGTGACGAAACATGCGCATAATCGGTCGCCGCGGCGGATGGGGATAGAGGCGCTGTATCGCCGGCCGCGCACCACCAAGCCCGAGCCCGGTCACAGAATCTATCCGTATCTGCTGCGCGGCATGGAGATCACGCGACCGAACCAGGTCTGGGCCATGGACATCAGCTACATCCCGATGGCGCGCGGCTTTGTCTATCTCGCCGTCGTGCTGGACTGGGCGAGCCGCCGGGTGCTGTCGTGGCGGCTGTCGATCACGATGGAGGCGGCGTTCTGCGTCGAGACACTGGAAGATGCCCTGTCTCGTCACGGCAAGCCAGAAATCTTCAATACGGACCAAGGCTCGCAGTTCACCGGCTCGGCCTTCACCGGCGCGCTCGCCAGCAACGGCATCGCCATCAGCATGGACGGCAAAGGCGCCTGGCGGGACAACGTGTTCGTCGAGCGGCTATGGCGCAGCATCAAATACGAGGAGGTCTACCTGCGAGCTTACGAAACCGTCGGCGAGGCACGAAGCTCGATTGGTCAGTATCTCGACTTCTACAACGGACGACGACCGCATTCGAGCCTTGACGACCGCACCCCGGATCAAGCCTACTTCGATCTTCCTCCGCTCCGCGCGGCGGCCTAACTAACCCCGGCAGACGCTCCACTTATCGACGCGGAATTTTTGTTCAGACAACCGGGACCAGTTCAGTCCCCGTTGTAAGGGAATGGCGACCTTAGTGCCTTCATCCGCGGACAAAGCACCTCCGGTTTGGCGCTGCTTCAAATGCGTGTCGGATTGACCGAAAACTAAGGCGGGCCGATCTCACGGCCCATGCCCAACATTGGCTTTGCAAATGTGACATGACGTTGGGCGGTTTGTTTTGCGAGCCGGTCCGAAAGGCCCGGCGAGCGGCGGACGCGAATATCCACCCGGAAGCCACCGGGTACGGCTTGTTCGGTCTGGGACAGAGACATCACATTCATGGTCATTCACCTTCTAGGGGCAGGTTGAAGCGCAGCGCTGCGCTGCAACCCCGCCCGTCGGCGAGACTTGGGGGAAGCAAGGGCAAGGGCGGCCGGATGCGGAGGGGGATCGCCCGCCCGACAAGGGCGCGCTTCTCAAGCGCGCGTCTGCACGCGCCTGATGACAAATGTCATCAAATCCGAACCTTGGCGCGGACGGCCGGTGAGACCACTCCGGCCGGCACGCATCAGCGTGCTTCACCCTTGCGCGCGCGAGGGCGGAGCCCATAGCAATTCACTTTATAAAAAAGGGAGAGGCTGGTTACTTTGGTACAAAGTGCGAATGAAAGCAAAAGAGCCCCGCCTCCGAAGAGGCGGGGCCTATGATCTGGACGGATCAGTCGCCGCTGCGGCGCGACCAGATAAGGGTAAAGCCCTCGTCGCCCTCGACCTTCACCAGCGAAGCGTAGATCGGCGCCGGGAAGCTCGGATCGTCGAGCTTGACCGAGAGGTATTCGCGTTCGCTGTCGCGGGCGGTTTTCTTCCAGGCAGCGCCGAATTCGGTGGCACCGGCGAAGATGCGATAGTCAGGCGCCTTGTCATTCTCCTTCTCGCTTGCGACGAACTTCGCCTTGATGTTGAGCGTCAGGGTCTTGATCGATCCGGCGAAGCCGTTGTCCGACGCGGTGAAAGTGCCGATGGTAGCCATGGTGGTCTCCTTCTGTGTTTCGGACCGCGCCCATCGCGGCCTCGACGGCTGTCCTTGGCCCGGGGAGCGATCGGCCCGCAGCGCCAGCGGAGGACGGCGTCAGTCGGCTTTTTTGACTTCCCGCGAGGAATGCCGCTGCTTTGCGGCAGGGGAAAAAAGCCGGCGGAGCCGTTGCGGGAAGGCGATCGAGGCCGAAGGCCGGCCCTCGGGCCTGATCAGCCCATTCGAGGTTGCGTGGACGCGAGCCGTGGACGAACTGATGAGACAACCACGGCGACCCGCATTTGCGGTCAACAGACATGGATTGGTCGATCGAACGAAAGCTGGCGCTCCTAGCACGGGCGGAGAAAGCGCAGCCAGGAAAACGCCAGCAGCCAGTCCCGCATCCGCGCGCGGGATCGACGGCGCCACGAAGGCCCACTCCAACAAAAGTCAATCATAGGGATTGAGCTCGTCGCGCGAATCAAGGAGTCAGCGCGGCGATCTCCGTCGCTGGTCGGCGCCGTGCCGTCAGGCAACTGGCGACAAAAGCTGGCACGTCGGAAGGCATGGTGTCTCGTGACCATCAAGTGGGGCTCGCTTCGACGAGTCGCATCTTTGCACCACCGAAATCGGCCGCGCGCCGGTCAGGCGCGCGGCCGAAACTTTTGAGACTGAACCGGGAGCCGCGCGAGCTGCCCCCGGCATCGGGCCTATTCGGCTGCCTGCGAATAGGTGTCGTCGCCCTGTGCGTCCACTGGCGCAGCAGCAGGCTGCTCGTCGCCAGCTTTTGCCGTCCTCAGCAAGTTGGGCAGCCAGCCGGTCGCGGCCAGTAGTTGTTCCGCCGCTTCCGCCATCTCGGCCTTCTTCATCCGCGTCATGCGCTCGGCGGCTTCGCAGCTTACAGCCTCCCGCACGGCTTCCAGAATGCGCGCCTTGGTGATGCGACCGAGATAGCTCCGCACAGTCGGCCGCCAGTATCCGGTCATGTCGAGCGTGACGGCTTCCGCCAACCGGTCGGCCGTCGCCAAGGCGCGAGGCCTTGGTTCCCACGGCAGCTTGACGGCATTGACCGTCACGGCAACACAATGCGCAAACA
>NZ_JAFAVV010000411.1 GCF_019242285.1 Bradyrhizobium sp. | reverse complement strand
CGGTATCGCCTGAGGAAGCAAGCGCCCTCACTGGTATTGGTCTCACCTCAATTCGCGAGGCGATTAGCAACGGCGATCTCAAGGCCAAGAAACACGGCAGGCGTACAATCATCCTGCCCGATGATCTGAAGATATGGTTGAATGCGCTACCAAATGTTGCAGGCAGAGAAACGGCGGATGCCAAATGAGAGACGAGAAAGGCCCGCCTCGGCGGGCTTTTTTCATCAGTTTACCACTTGGCGTCACCGATGGTTTGGAACCACAAATTCGGCAATAAATCGGCAATCCAATCGAGATAATAATTAAAATATCATTGTAAAACAATATGTTATCTTACACCGTCACGGATCATGTACCCCGCGCCGCGGATGGTGTGCAGCAGCGGCCGATCGAAGCCCTTGTCGATCTTGGAGCGCAACCGCGAAATATGCACGTCGATGACGTTGGTCTGCGGATCGAAATGATAGTCCCAGACGTTCTCCAGCAGCATGGTGCGCGTCACCACCTGGCCGGCATGCTTCATCAAATATTCGAGCAATCTGAATTCGCGCGGCTGCAAGGTCAATTCGTCCTTGCCGCGTGCCACACGGTGCGAGAGCCGGTCGAGCTCGAGATCGCCGACGCGATAGGTGGTCTCCTCGGCCGGGCCGACATTGCGGCGCGACAGCACCTCGACCCGCGCCAGAAGCTCGGCGAAGGAATAGGGTTTGGGCAGGTAATCGTCGCCGCCGGCGCGCAGGCCCTTGATGCGATCGTCGACCTGGCCCAGCGCGGACAGGATCAACACCGGTGTGCGGTTGCCCTTGTCGCGCAAGGCGCCGATCACCGACAGCCCGTCGCGCTTCGGCAGCATTCGGTCGACCACGAGCACATCGTAGGAGCCGCTTTCGGCCAGCGCCAAGCCCTCCTCGCCGTCGCCGGCGAGATCGGCGACGTGGCCGACTTCGCGGAAGGCCTTGACCAGGTAGTCGGCAGACTCGCGGTCGTCTTCGATGATCAGGAGGCGCATCTGCGGGGCGGTCGCGGTCAATTGGGTCGACTTTCCTTCAAGATGGCCTTCCCCGCGCTCGCACGCAAGGCAACCAAAGACCATGAGGTTAATCGAAAAAGTGGGCGGTGAAGCTGGGGGACTTCACCGCCCTGGAGACCTTCCGACGGAGGGGGGCGTTTTCCACCGGAAGGAGGGGAGGAAGGAGCGGGCTTGCGCCCGCTCCCCGGAAAGAGCCGTCGGCGGGGGCGACTGATGCCGGCGACACCCTCCATCTCGTAAACATGTGAGACGTCATCCCTTTGCCAAGGGGACTGCGACAAAACGTGACTGTCCGCCGCTCTTCACCCGCATCAGGACACTGTTCTTGTTGTCGGTGCGCGCGGCATTGATGGCGTCGCGAACGTCGGCTGCACTGGCAACCGTCTTGCCGGCAACCTCGAGAATGACGTCGCCTTCCTTGAAGCCGCGCTCGGCAGCCGCGCTCTTCGGGTCGACCTCGGTGATGACGACTCCCTCCTTGCCGGCGCCGGCCACGCTGTTGGCGGGCGCCACCGTCAGGCCGAGCTTCGGCACATCGGTGCCGCGGGTCGTGCTGCCATTGTCGCCATTGTCCGTGTCGGCCTTGGCCTCGACGGAGTTCGGCAACTGGCCGAGCGTCAGGTTGATGGTCTTGTCCGATCCCTTGTGCAGCACGTCGAGCTTGACGGAGGTGCCAGGCGGCAAACCGCCGATCGTGCGGGCGAGCTCTCTCGCATCCTTGACCTTGTCGCCGTTGACCGCGGTGATGACGTCACCGGACTCGATGCCGGCCTTGGCCGCCGGACCGTTGGACTGCGGCTCAGCGACCAGCGCACCTTCAGCCGACTTCAGGCCGAGGCTGTCGGCGATCTCCGGCGTCACCGGCTGGATCTGCACACCGATCCAGCCGCGGCTGACGGAGCCCTTGTCCTTCAACTGAGCGACCACGCTCTTGACCGTCGATGCGGGAATCGAGAACGCGATGCCGACGCTGCCGCCCGACGGCGAATAGATCGCGGTGTTGACACCGACCACCTCGCCCGCCGTGTTGAACGCCGGTCCGCCCGAGTTGCCCTTGTTCACGGGCGCGTCGATCTGGATGAAATCGTCATACGGGCCGTTGCCGATGTCGCGGCCCATGGCCGAGACGATGCCCGCGGTCACCGTGCCGCCGAGGCCGAACGGATTGCCGACCGCGAGCACCCAATCGCCGATCCGGGGCTTGGCCTCGGAAAGCTTGGCGAACGGAAAGTTCGAGCCGCCTTCGACCTTGATCAACGCGACATCGGTGCGCTGATCGGTGCCGATCACGGTTGCCTTGTAGCTCTTGCCGTCGTCGGTCGTGACCTCGACCTTGCTCGCGCCATCGACCACGTGATTGTTGGTCACGGCATAGCCGTCGGCCGAAATGAAGAAGCCCGAGCCCTGCCCCGTGATCATGCGACGACCGCCGCGCAGCCCCGGCGGGAGCCCATCCGGACCGCCGAAGCGGCGGAAGAAGCGCTCCATCGGCGAGCCCGGCTGGAACGGCCAGTCCTCCTCGTTATTATTGTTGTCGTCCTTGGCGACCTTCTCGTTGATGTTGACCTTGACGGAAATCACGGAGGGCTTCACGCGCTCGACGATGTCGGCAAAGCCGACCGGCTGAGCGACCTTGCTCACCTCGTTGTTGACCTGCGCATGCGCC
>NZ_JAFAVV010000385.1 GCF_019242285.1 Bradyrhizobium sp. | reverse complement strand
TCAGCACGGTGAGAGGGCCGAGCGCTGCTTCGGCGGTGTCGATCGCCTGCGCGATCGAGGCGGTGTCGGTGACGTCCATGGCGACCGCCGCCGCGCGGCCGCCCCTGGCGGCGATCTCTCCCGCCAGCGCCTCCAGCTTGCCGGTCTGGCGCGCGGCGAGCACGACGGCCGCGCCACGCGCCGAGAGGACGCGCGCGAACTGGCGGCCCAAGCCCTGGGATGCACCGGTGATGAGGATGATTTCTTTACTGACATCGAATAGGTCTGACATGGCGATATCCCGCGGGAGCAGGCCCATTGATACAGACGATTTTAGCGGTCGGGAACCCCGTAGCCTGAGGTCGTGCCCCCATGAACACCTTCGATCTCGTCATCATGCTCGTCCTGGTCTTCGCCGTGGTCACCGGTTTTTCGACCGGCCTGTTGCGCAGCGCGCTGACCATCGTGGCCTACCTGTTCGCGATGCCGATCGCGGTGTGGGTGATGTCCTACGTTCCGCCGCTGGACGAGCAATATGCGTCCCCGCTCGGCCACAATGCGGGTTTCTTCTTCGGCGCGTTTCTGCTCATCGGCATGGCGCTCGGCAAGCTCGCGCGCATGATGGTGGACAACGCCGTCGGAGACGATCCCTCCCTCCTCGACCGGCTCGGCGGCGCGGCGCTGGGGGCGTTGCGCGCCGGGCTGATCGCGACCTCGGTGGTCCTGGTGTTCGACCGCATGATACCCGCAGGCCACCAGCCGTCGTTCCTGCAGGGATCGCAGTTCAGGCCGATCTTCTCCAGCATCGCGAAAAAGGGCTTTCGCTCGCTGCCGCCGGAGGCCGCCGCCGCGATCGACCGTATTCAACAGCGCATCTAGCCTTGCATTTTAGCGCATCGCGGTCCCTTACCAGGACCCCCGGGTTTGGCTAAAGTCCCTGCCTCAAGCAGTCGCTTCAAGCCAAACGGGAGTGAAACACGTGGATCTCGGGATCAAGGGCCGCCGCGCTATCGTCTGCGCATCGAGCAAGGGACTGGGCCGCGCCTGTGCGATGGCGCTCGCCAACGAGGGCGTGCATGTCACGATTACCGCGCGCGGCGCCGAGGCGTTGAAGCAGACCGCCGACGACATCCGCAAGGCCCATCCCGGCGTCACCGTGACCGATATCGCCGGCGACATCACGACGCCGGCGGGCCGCGAGGCCGTGCTGAAGGCCTGCCCCGAACCGGACATCCTCGTCAACAATGCCGGCGGCCCGCCGCCCGGCGATTTCCGCAACTGGACCCGTGACGACTGGATCAAGGCGATCGACGCCAACATGCTGACCCCGATCGAGCTGATCAAGGCAACGGTCGACGGCATGATGGCGCGCAAGTTCGGCCGCATCGTCAACATCACCTCGGCCGCGGTGAAGGCGCCGATCGAGATCCTCGGGCTCTCCAACGGCGCCCGCGCCGGCCTGACCGGCTTCATTGCCGGATTGTCGCGCAAGACCGTGATCAACAACGTCACCATCAACGGCCTGTTGCCGGGCCCGTTCGACACCGACCGCCTGCGCAATACCGCCAAGGCGGAAGCCGAGAAGCGCGGCCTCACGCCGGAGCAGGTGCAGGCCGAACGCGCCAAGCTCAACCCGGCGGGGCGCTTCGGCACTCCGGAAGAGTTCGGTCTGTTCTGCGCGTTCCTGTGCGGTGCGAAGGCCGGCTACGTCACCGGGCAGAACATCCTGCTCGACGGCGGCGCCTTCCCGGGCACGCTCTGACCGATGCGCGCGGTCTGGTACGAACGCTGCGGGCCGGCGGCGGAGGTGCTCCTCTATGGCGAGCAGCCGACGCCGGTCGCGGGTCCCGGCGAGGTGCGCATCCGCCTGGAGGCGTCGGGCGCCAATCCGGCCGATGTCGGCCGCCGCGCCGGCAATTATCGCGGGCTCGAGTTTCCCCTCGTGATCCCGAACAGCGACGGCGCCGGCATCATCGACCAGGTCGGCGAAGGCGTGACGCGGCTGAAACTGGGCCAGCGGGTCTGGCTGTTCAACGGCCAACGCAACGGCCGCGCCCTTGGCACCGCGGCAGAATATATCGCGCTTGCCGAGCAACTGGTGACGCCGCTGCCGGACACGCTGTCGTTCGCGCAAGGCGCCACCCTCGGCATTCCCGCCATGACCGCATGGTGCTCGCTGTTCGCGGACGGGCCGATCGCGGGCAAGACGGTGCTGGTGACCGGCGGCGCCGGCGCGGTCGGGCATTATGCGGTGCAGCTCGCGAAATGGGGCGGCGCGAAAGTGATCGCGACCGTGAGCTCGGCGGCGAAGGGCGAGCAGGCGCGGCTTGCCGGCGCCGATCTCGTCGTGAACTACAGGACGGAAGATGTCGTCGCTCAGGCGCTATCCTTCACCGGCAAGCGCGGCGTCGATCATGTGGTCGAGGTCGATTTCGGCGGCAATATCGCGACCACGCCCAGGCTGATGGCAATGAACTCGACCATTGCCGTCTATGCCACCCAGGGCAACCGCACGCCGGTGGTGCCGATGCGCGAACTGATGGAGAGATGCGTCAATCTGCGG
>NZ_JAFAVV010000202.1 GCF_019242285.1 Bradyrhizobium sp. | reverse complement strand
CTCGATTCGATCGGGCGGCGGTCACATCATTATAGGCCGTCGCGCGCCTTGCCAGAAGCGGGCAGAAGCCGCCCGGACGGGCGCGATCTACTTCGGCAAGTCCGCCCGGACGGCGGTCCTGAACTCCTGCCGGACGCGTGCGCTGTGCATGTAGCCGTAGTCGAGGTTGGGCTGCGGGCCCGGCTCAATCTTCATGGTGACGAACACCGGGCCGGTTTCGTTCAGCACGGATTCGGCATTGGCGCCGAGTTCATTCAGACCGCTAAACGTGTGCACGCCGCGATAACCGGCGGCCTTGGCAATGGCCGAGAAATCAACCTTGTCCTTGCCGGGGATGAGATGCGAACCGTTCGCCTCGTAGGTGCCGTTCTCCAGCACGAAGTGGATGAAGTTCTCCGGCGCCGCATTGCCGATGGTCACCAGCGAGCCGAGGTTCATCAGCAGACTGCCGTCGCCATCGAGCACGATCACCCGCTTGTCGGGCCGGCCGAGCGCAAGGCCGAGCGCATGCGACGAGCCGAGACCCATCGCACCGGTCATGATGTAATTGAGCGGGTTCGGCCGGATCGCGATCCATTCAAATGCGCTGGTGAACACGGCGACGACGATGTCGCTGTCCTTCACATGCGGCGCGAGCAACTTTAGCGCTTCGTCACGGCGCATGGTCATGGCACGGGACTCCGGCCGATGAAGAGGACGACCGGCCGCGATTTCGCATACGCGTTGTCGATCGCCGGCTTGATCTTCGCGACGTCGGCGTCGCTTTCGATCACGTGATAGTCGACGCCCAACGCTTCGAGGATCGGCGCGGTGACACGCACGCTGTAGTGCTTGGACTCTTTCGGCGCGACGCCCGGCTCCTTGTTGAGGAGCCCGACCATCATGCACACCGGCAACCCATATTCCGCGGCGACAATCCGGATCGCGTTCACGGAATCCAGCATGCCGGAATACTGCATCAGCAGCAGCGCGCGCTTGTTGCAGTACGACAGCGCGGCGCAGATGCCGACGCCTTCGTCTTCCTTGCAGACGCGCACGAGCTTGAGCTCGGTGTCCGTCGTCAACGGCCGCAACAGGCCTTCGCTGGTGTGAATGTCAGGCAGGCACGGAATGAACTCGATGCCGCTCGCCTTGATCTCACGGATGATGCGGCTGCCGTGCAGCTCCGCAGTGTCCGTGCGCGGGTCGTCGACCAGCGCCATCTCGTTCGCCTCCGGCTAATCCCGCGCGATGTTGGCACGCACAATCTCAGCCGGGCAAGGCGCGCGCAGACAGAAAGTCCTGCAGTCAGGGCGCTTATGCAAAAACGAAACAGGCCGGGGCGAAATGCACCCGGCCTGCTTCCACTGCCGTCAACCCGAACCGCTAGATTCGTCCCAACAGTGCGAGGATCACCACGATCACCAGCACTGTGCCCAGCATGCCGCCCGGCGCGTAACCCCAACTGCTGCTGTAACCCCATGTCGGCAAAGCACCGATCAACAAAAGGATGAGCACTACAATGAGAATTGTCGAAAGCATGCGACGTCTCCTTCAACCCATGGCCGCGGATTCAATTCTTATGCGGTAAAAAAGTTCCCCGCCGGGAACCGTGCGCCCGGAGACGAGCGCGCTACGGCTTCTTGAGTCTGGAGCCGGTGACGAAAAATCCAACCACGAACGCGGCGACTGCCGCGAGCGTGACGGCCTTGCGCGGCCCGAGAATGCGCGCCGCTTCGAGTCCCGTGGTGAGGATCATTGGATCTTGCCACCACTGCGGCGCGGCTTTTTTTGGCGCTGGAGGCGGCTCAGGGTGACGGCGCTGCAACACAAACACCGCGGCCAGCGCGGCCAACGCCACGACGAGATAGATTAGTCCGAGCGCCAGGCACGCTTCGACAGTGCCGTAGCTCTCGCGAAGCCAAACGAACAGCGCGATGGTGAAAAACAGCAAGGCCGTGATCGCGGCCGCCCCTGCGGCGGCCGCATACACAACCGACTTCAAGGTCCGGTCGACCTTGGCGCCAATGTCGGACAATAGGTTCACGGAAGCCCCTCGCAGAGGGCGGCCCGCTAACGCCGCCAGATCGCTCCAACGACGAAACCGATTCCCGCCGCGAGCGCGACGGTTGTCAAAGGGCGTTCACGCAACTGCTCCTCCACCGACTCGGTGAAATTGTCCGACATGTCGCGCAGCGCATCGCGCCCGCGCGATGTCGCATCGGAAACCGTCTCGTCGAGATTGTCGCGAATGCGGCGAATGCGATCCTTCAGCTCCTGCACCGCCTCATCGCTGGTGTTGCCGACGAGACTCGTCACCTCCTGCGCAAGCGTATTCAGGTCGCTGCGCAGGGCCTCGAAGTCGTGCTGCAAATCGTTCGCTGCGCCCGCAACGTCGCTGCCGCCATTGCGCCGTTGCTTCCGTTTCACTGCCGTTGCCATGCGAAATCCTCGTCAAAATCCGGGGGAAAGCCGACTCCCTAACGGGAACCCTCCCGAAAGGTTCCATGGGCGGTAAGCCGGTCTGCCCGATCAACCGGGCAATTCGGCCTTCGGAAACAGGTGCGTCATGACGGCAAGCGCGATCACAAGAAACGGCACGGACAGAAAAGCGCCGACGGGACCCCACAACCAGGTCCAGAATGCCAGCGAGACGAACACCATCAGAGGATTAACCGTGAAGCGGCGGCCCACGATGTTCGGCGTGATGAACTGCCCTTCGATGATGACAGCCGCCAGAAACAGCGGGGGCGCAATCAATGCCTGTCCCAGCGTTGGAAACACGAACAGGCCGACGACAAACAGTGTCGCGAACGTCACGCACGCGCCGATGTACGGCACATAGTTGCAAGCCATCGTCAGCACGCCGAGCAGGATCGGATGGGTAAACCCGATGATCCAGCAGCCGAA
>NZ_JAFAVV010000105.1 GCF_019242285.1 Bradyrhizobium sp. | reverse complement strand
CCGACCGTGCGCTCCTGGATCGACGCCGGGCTGATCTTGCCGCCATGAGCGGGATCGGCCGCCAGACTCTCGAACTCTTCCGGCGTTCGATTGAACTGGTTCGCACCGGTCGCGGCGTGGCTGCCGGCCGCCTCCTCGCCCTTTGCCCCGTCTTCCACCGCCTTGGTCGTGCCGCTCGCGACCTCCTCGCCATCCTTGATGGCGCGTTCCGCCTTGACGCCATCCTCCACGATATCGACGGCATCCTTGCCGAGCTTGGCGGCGTCCACGGCTTCGCCTTCGATCGGAATCGCGGCCGCGGCGGACCACGCGGCGTCCGTCCAGTCACCCTGCGCGGCGTACCAGCCGGCATTGGCCAGATTGGCCGCGGTGCCGACCACCGGCACCATGCCGACGATGTCGAGCGCGGTATGCCCGAGTTCCGACGGCGACATGTGCGAGACGCCCTTGGCCGCGTCCTCCATCGCGCTCGCAAATCCCTTGGCGCCGTCCTCGACGACTTTCTCGCCTTCATGCAACGCCTCGCCGGCGAGCCGTTTTCCCGCGTCCAGGGCGCTGGAGATGTCGTGGAATGGATTGAGACTGAAGCCCATCTCTTCCTCTTCCTCCGGAGAAGCCAGGCGCAACTCCGTTGCTGTCCGGACATGCGCAAGGATCCGTGGACGGTGCCCGAGGAGTTTGGCCAGAAGAAGCGGGTGAGAGATAATTATGAATACGATATGCGATGCCGGTCATCCTGGGATTGCCGCGGCTTCCTCGACCAGGCGTTCGCCTTGCCGGCTGGGAATCGGCGCCGGAGTTGACGACGACTCCTCAGAGACGTCACGGGGTGCCGGCCGCAACCGGGGAATCCAGACGGCACGCATTTGCCTTGCCGATCGGTCGCACATGGAACGATCTACCGCGAGGCGCGCTCGATGCGGTGACGCAGGCACGTCTCGACGCCTATCTCGATCGCGCTTTCCACCGGATGCTCGTTCGCCAGACCATCGCGAGCCACAGCTTCATGCGAGCGCCAAGGTCGTGAAGGCGGACGACAACATGACCAAGGCTACTCGACACGACAGGCGAGGGCGCCGACGGCGGGACCGAGCGTCAGGCGACGTCCCCGGCGCGATCCGCAAGATACTTTTCGATCTGCTCGCTGCGGCGCGAAACGTCGACCATCGAATCGCTCGGACCGCCGATCAGAAGCGGCTCGCCTTGATGCCCGAACTGGAAGACGGCGTCGCTGGCGTCAGCACTGATGTCGCCGAAAATCCGCTCCACCGCGGCGAAGTTACGATGCGGCGCGAAGCCGAGCCCTTTCGACCAGGCCGCCAGCTCGCGCAGCAACCGGCGGGCGTAGGCCGGATCGACCGTGACGATCGGCGAGGTTTCATCCATTCTGTCCATGTAGTGGTCGAAGATCTCGCCCTCGACCTGTTCGAACGTCACGTCCTTGATCCCGAGCGCGAACGTGTCGAGCAGAAACGCGGCCATCACGACATAGTGGATCGTCGCTCCGCGCGCCACGACCAGCGTCCCCATGCCGATTTCGAATAGGGCCTCGTTGACGTAGCATCCCCGGATCGGCGCCTGCGCCGCCCGGGCCACGCGGGCCGGCAGGCTGTTCTGCAGGGCATCCTCCCGCCGCGCCAGTGTTGCCAACTCCTTGCGCCGCTGCGCCTTCCTGGCCCGCTTCTGCGCCATATTCACCGCCATGACCGTCACTCCACTGATTCGCCCAGCTCCATGATACCGGCAAATGCGTCGCGTAGTGCAGCGGCAGCACGATAGCTGGGGATGGAATCGAAGCGGGATCGACCGAGGCGGCGGACAGCGCCCCGGGCGGAGTCGGGATAGTCGAATCGAACCAATGCCTTGGCTTAAGGTGCGGGTGGATATCGGCACATTGTGCCGCCTTGCGGATTTTGCCGCATGCTGCATCGAGTTTCGCGGGACCGACTTGACCTCGGACAATGGAGCCGCCTGACGGTTCGCTCGCGGGTCGTTGGGGTGCCAAATCCACCCGCCGAAACCGAGAACAGCTCTCCACTTGCGATGCAAATTACCTAGGCAGTGCCTTGATCGATCAATTGAGCCGTCGTCATTATGCGAACGGAGCGGTTCGTGATGAGGTCGCTCCACACCCAATGATGATGCCGGATCACGTTGACTGCATCCAGGTGAGGCCGATCGCTCACTGTATGACCGTCGCTGACAACAACGACATCATAGTCATTTGAAATT
>NZ_JAFAVV010000013.1 GCF_019242285.1 Bradyrhizobium sp. | reverse complement strand
CTCGCGCTGTTGCGGCCGCATCTGGAGAAGCGGCGATGAGCACGCCGTCCTCGCTCACCGGCCTATCGCGATCGAGCCGCCGCCTGGTCGCGCTCGGCTGCGCGGTCTGGTGCGCGATCACGCTGTTCCCGCTGTACTGGGTGGTGGTGACCTCGTTCAAGACACCGCCGGGTGTGGTCGGCGGCCCGACCTATTTCCCCTTCATCGATTTCACGCCGACCCTGCAGCCCTTCATCGATCTCTACCAGGGAATCCGCGGCGAGTTCTTCCACACCTTCCTCAATTCGACCATCGTCGGCCTGTCGGCGGCGTTCATCGCCACCGCGATCGGCGCGATGGCGGCCTATGCGCTGGTGCGCTTCGAGTTCAAGGTCCGCCTCGGCGCCGGTCTGGTCTTCTTCGTGCTGGCGCTCGGCGGCTATCTCGTCTTCAACAATTATCTGGGCCTGACCCGGCCGCAGGCGCTATTGCTCGCCTTCCCGGTGGCGCTGATCGCGGCCATCGCCGCCAGCTTCCTGCCGCTGCCGGGCCCGGTGCTCGGCAACGAGGACATCCTGTTCTGGTTCGTCAGCCAGCGCATGTTCCCGCCGATCGTCGCGGCCTTCGCGCTCTATCTGCTCTACAGCGAGATCGGCCGCATGGGCTTCCGCCTGATCGACAGCTATGTCGGCCTTACTCTGTGCTACGTCGCGTTCTCGCTGCCGATCGTGGTCTGGCGGATGCGCGACTTCTTCGAGGCGCTCCCGATCGAGGTCGAGGAGGCCGCGATGGTCGACAACGTGCCGAGCTGGCGCATCTTCCTCGGCATCGTCGTGCCGATGTCGATGAATGGCCTGCTCGCCACCTTCATGATCACGCTCGCCTTCGTCTGGAACGAGTTCCTGTTTGCGCTGTTCCTGACCAATTCGAACTGGCAGACCCTGCCGATCCTGGTCGCGGGACAGAACAGCCAGCGCGGCGACGAATGGTGGGCGATCTCGGCCGCGGCGCTGGTCGCGATCATTCCGATGATGATCATGGCGGGCCTGATCGGGCGGATGATGCGGTCGGGCCTGATGCTCGGGGCGATCAAGTAAGAAACTTCAGAGGGAGGTAAAGTAGCATGTTGAGACGAACATTTTTGATGCTCACGACGTCGCTGGCGGTGGCGTGCGCCGCAGGAGCGGCGGAGGCCGCCTGTAGTCCGGACTATACCGGCGTCACGCTGACGGTGGCGTCGCAGACCGGGCCCTACATTGCTTCCGCGCTGAAGCTCGGCGGCGACGAGTGGAGCAAGAAGACCTGCGGCAAGGTCAATGTCGTCGAGTTCCCCTGGTCCGAGCTCTATCCCAAGATCGCGACCTCGCTGACCTCGGGCGACGCCACCTTCGACCTCGTCAGCTTCGCGCCGGCCTGGCTGCCCGACCTCGTGCCCTATCTCGCCGAGATGCCGAAGGACATGCAGTCCGGCAAGGACTGGGACGACATCGAGCCGGCCTATCGCGAGCGGCTGATGGTGTGGGAGGGCAAGATCTACTCGCAGTCCATGGACGGCGACGTGCACACCTACACCTATCGCAAGGACCTGTTCGACGATCCCAAGGAGAAGGAGGCGTTCAAGGCCAAGTACTCCTACGACCTCGCGCCGCCCAAGACCTGGAAGCAGTATCTCGACATCGCCGAGTTCTTCCAGCGCCCGGACAAGGGCCTATGGGGCACGGCGGAAGCGTTCCGCCGCGGCGGCCAGCAGTTCTGGTTCTTCTTCAGCCATGCCGCGGCCTACACCAACAACCCGAACTATCCCGGCGCGATGTTCTTCGACCCGGAGACGATGGACGCCCAGATCAACAATCCCGGCTGGGTGAAGGGACTGGAGGAATATATCCGCGCCTCCAAACTCGGCCCGCCCAATGCGCTGAACTTCTCCTTCGGCGAGGTCAACGCGGCGGTCGCCGGCGGCCAGGTCGCGGAATCGATCGGCTGGGGCGACACCGGCGTGATCGCCGCCGATCCGAAGCAGTCGAAGATCTCCGGCAAGGTCGGCTCGGCCGTGCTGCCCGGCTCGGACGAGATCTGGAACGCCAAGACCAAGAAGTGGGACAAGTTCCCTGAAGTGCTCCCCGGACCGTTCATGGCGTTCGGCGGCTGGCAGATCGCAGTGCCGAAAACCGGCAAGCAGCAGCAGGCGGCCTGGGACTACGTCAAGACGCTGACCAGCCCCGAGGTCTCGGGTCAGGCGGCGATCACCGGCGGCACCGGCGTCAACCCGTATCGCAAGTCGCACACCGCCAATCTCGCCCTGTGGAGCAAGATCTTCACGCCGCAGGAGGCCAAGGAATATCTCGGCGCCCAGGCGGATTCGATCAACGGCAAGAACGTCGCGCTCGACATGCGTCTGCCCGGCTATTTCTCCTACACCGAGGCGGTCGAGATCGAGCTCGGCAAGGCGCTCGCCGGTCAGACCCCGCCGCAGACAGCGCTCGACGCCATGGCGAAGGAATGGAACCGGCTGACCGACGAGCTCGGCCGCGACAAGCAGCTCGCCG
Organism: Bradyrhizobium sp.; assembly: GCF_019242285.1. Lineage (GTDB taxonomy): Bacteria > Pseudomonadota > Alphaproteobacteria > Rhizobiales > Xanthobacteraceae > Bradyrhizobium. Next base: position 15,904 of record NZ_JAFAVV010000013.1, on the reverse strand, counting down.
CCTATCGTGCGGCGATGGGCCTGCCGCCGAAGAAGTAGGATATGCTTTACCCTCCCCTGGAGGGGGAGGGTCGGCACGCAATCGAGCGAAGCGCGATGCGTGACGGGGCGGGGTGATCTCTCAGCTCGAACACTGTTCGAGCGGATGGACCTTCACCCCACCCCGCTCGCTTCGCGAGCGACCCTCCCCCTCCAGGGGAGGGTGGCTGCAGAGCGATCCGGTAAAGAGAAAAGAAGCGTACATGGCGCATGTTGAAATCGCCAAGGTCAGCAAGGCCTACGGAGCCTATTCGGTGATCGAGGGGCTCGATCTTGCGATCGCCGACGAGGAATTCGTCGTGCTGGTCGGTCCCTCCGGCTGCGGCAAGACCACGACCTTGCGGATGATCGCGGGACTGGAAACCGTGACGAGCGGCACGATCCGCATCGGCAATCGCGACGTCACCCATCTGCGGCCGGGCCTGCGCAACTGCGCCATGGTGTTCCAGAACTACGCGCTTTACCCGCACATGACGGTCGGTGAGAACATCGGCTACGGCATGAAGGTGCGCGGTGAATCGCGCGAGCATATCGCGAAGGCGGTGAAGGACGCCGCCCGCGTCCTGGAGATCGAGAAGTATCTGGATCGCCGCCCCAAGCAATTGTCGGGCGGCCAGCGCCAGCGCGTGGCGATCGGCCGCGCTATCGTGCGCAGCCCCGACGTGTTCCTGTTCGATGAGCCGCTGTCGAACCTCGATGCCAAGCTCAGGATCGAGATGCGCACCGAGATCAAGGCGCTGCACCGCAGGCTCGCCAAGACGATCGTCTATGTCACCCACGACCAGGTCGAGGCCATGACCATGGCCGACCGCGTCGTGGTGATGAACGGCGGCAGGATCGAGCAGGCCGCCGATCCGATCACGTTGTACGAGAAGCCCGACAATCTGTTCGTCGCGGCCTTCATCGGCGCGCCCTCGATGAATTTCATCGAGGGCGAGCTGGTCGCACGCGACGGCGCGCTGGTGTTCACCGAGCCGTCCGGCACCGCGTTGGTCCTGCCGAAATTCCGCGAGGCAGCCTATGCAAAATGCGTCGGCAAGCCGGTCGTGCTCGGCGTGCGGCCGGATCACATCCGCCACAATGGCGCTGTGGCCGGCTCCTCGATCCACATGATGGTGAAGGATGTCGAGCCGCTCGGGCCGCATACGCTGGTGATCGGTGCGGTCGGCGCCTTCCCGTTCACGGCGCAGATGCCGGTCGGCGTCGCCGCCGAGCCGGACAAGCCGTTCGACGTTGCGCTCGATCTCGACAGGGCGCATCTGTTCGACAAGGAGACCGGTCGGGTGATCCCGGCCTGACAGGCAAGGGTGGTCGGATGAAGCGGGCCAGGCTTGGCAGGACGCTCGAGGTCACGCAGCTCGGTCTCGGCACGGCGCCGCTCGGCGGCCTGTTCGCGCCGGTGTCCGACGCCGATGCCGAAGCCACGGTCGCGCAGGCTTGGTCGCTCGGCGTGCGCTTTTTCGACACGGCGCCGCTCTATGGCTTCGGATCGGCCGAGCGCCGGCTGGGCAGCTTCCTGCGCCGGCAGAAGCGCGAGGATTTTGTCATCTCGACCAAGGTCGGGCGCCTGTTGCGCGCCGACAGCGCCACGCCGGGCGAAGACCCGCATTACAAGGGTGCGCCGTCCGAGCGGCCGCAGTTCGACTACAGCTATGATGGCGTCATGCGCTCAGTCGAGGAGTCGCTTAAGCGGCTCGGCCTCGATCGCGTCGATGTCCTTCTCGTGCACGATCCGGACGCACATTACGAGGCGGCTGTCGAAGGCGCCTTCCGCGCGCTGCAGCGTCTGCGCGAGGACGGCAGCGTGCGGGCGATCGGCGCCGGCATGAACCAGTCGGAGATGCTGGCGCGGTTCGCCGAGGCCGTGCCGGTCGATTGCTTCCTGCTCGCCGGGCGCTACACGCTGCTCGACCAGGGCGCGCTAAGGACGCTGTTCCCGGTCTGCCGGGCGCGCGGAATCGGCGTCATCCTGGGCGGCATCTACAACAGCGGCATTCTCGCGCACCCCAAGGCCGGCGCGAAGTTCAACTACGAGGATGCCGACCCCGCGCTCGTCGCCCGTGCGCAGGCGCTGGATGCGCTGTGCCGCGAGCACGGCACCGAGCTCAAGGCGGCGGCGATCCAGTTCTGCCTCGCACAGCCGGCGGTCACGGTCGCGTTGCAGGGCGCCCGCACCGCAGACGAAGCCGCCGAGAACGTCGCGATGGCACAGGCGCCGGTGCCCGCGACATTCTGGCGCGACCTGCGCGCGCGGAACCTGGTCGACGCGGCGGCGCCATTGCCGGGCGAGGCGGCATGAGCATCGTCATCGACGCGCATCAGCATTTCTGGGATCCGGCGCGCGCCGAGTATCCCTGGATGGCGGGCGCCGAGATGGCGCCGATCCGCCGCGCCTTCGGTCCCTCGGACCTCGCGCCACTGCTGGCTGCAAACGGCGTCGATGCCTCCATCGTCGTGCAATGCCGCGCCTCGCTCGAGGAGACCGAGGAGTTCCTGGGCATCGCCGATGCCACGCCGTTCGTCGTCGGCGTGGTCGGCTGGGTCGATCTCGCGGATGCGGCCGTCGGCGCCATGCTCGATCGGCTGCGCGCGTTTCCCGGCGGCGCAAAGCTGGCCGGCATTCGCCACCAGGTCCATGACGAGGCCGATGCCGATTGGCTCTCGCGCGCTGACATCAGGCGCGGGCTGGCGGCGGTGTTCGAGCGCGAGCTTGCCTACGATCTCCTGGTCCGTACCCGCGAACTGCCGGCGGCCATCGGCGTCGCGCGCGCCTTCCCGCACGGCCGCTTCGTGCTCGATCATGCCGCGAAGCCGCCGATTGCGGCTGGCTTCTCGCAAGCATGGGCCGACGAGATCGCCGAGCTCGCCGCGTGCGGCAATGTGTGGTGCAAGGTCTCGGGCCTCGCGACCGAGGCCAATTGGAATGACTGGGACGCCGAACGCCTGTTTCCGGTCGTCGCCCATGTCGCGAAATGCTTCGGCGAGGACCGCCTGATCCTCGGCTCGGACTGGCCGGTCTGCCTGCTCGCCGGCAGCTATGGCACGGTCAAGCGCGCGTTCGACGAATGCCTTGGCAAGCTCGGCGCGGGCTTCCACGCCAAGGCGCTTGGCGCGAACGCGCAGCGCGCCTACCGGCTCCCCTCGGGCGGGTTCGGCTAGCGTCGAGCGATTGCGCCAACTAGAGCTTTATCCGTTCCGAACGGAAGCTCTAGCTTCTTTGGTTTGACGCGTTTTCCTCACGCGAACCGGTATCCACTTCGCTCGAAAACGCTCTAAGGGTAAAGCCTCAGCCAGGCAAAGCCGACAGCCAAGCCAATGATGCCCACGACGAACATGGCGACGAAAATGCGTTCCATTATGCGCATGGCGAAAACTTCCGGCGCCAAAAAAGCCTCGCCCCAGAGAAACGAGGAGCGAGGCAGGTTCCGTTGGGCGCCGGTGCTGGTGGCGCACGTCAATGTCTCACAAACGGGTGCGCTCCCGAATTAACTATGTTGAAGACCGAGCGCGTTTAGCCTCGTCAGGTTAGTGTAAGGAAGACTTGGCGTGATCGTCTTCGCGGATTTCGGCAACCTGCACCATCAAGAGGTCGCCTGAAGCTGCGCCCCCGTATTCACACGGAAAACCTTTCCCGTCGATGATCGTACCAACGTTCGTCGGCTATCGCTCAATGGGGCAATTGGAAGTGGTCGACGGGGGCCACCTTGGTTACCGCCCGGGCAGGGTGGCCCCCACGGCCGACACGCGGATCGCGGCAATTGCCGTCCGGCATAAATCCGCCGTGTGAGAGTTGCTTCACACTCTCCCTGTGAACGATGAGGTAGCGTCGAGGCATGCGCGGATTTGCGATCATAGTCGCCGCCCTTCTGATGTTGTCGGTGATTGCCTCGCCCCATCGGAGCCGTTTGACGCTGCACGCGACCGCACCGCTCCCGGCAGTGAACGTTCCTTGATGCGGCAGGTCAGGACCCGCTCGGGTCATTTTGAGAACATCAACTTTCCCGGCGCGCTTCCGGCTCGTTGCTCGCGCCGGCCGGTGTGTCGGGCACGATCGCTTCTGCGATAGGGACGTGGCGAGCGCTATATTGAAGAGCTGGCCGATCCGCAGGGCTTGAAGGTTACGATCGAGCGCCCGCGCAAACATCCTTCATGTCGCTGGGCGAAGGCAAGCAGGCTCATGATAATCAAAGCCACCAGGACACATCCGGCTACGATGTTCTTCATCATGGCCGCCACTCCAAGAGGTTGACAAACGACGTAGTGAGCAACCGCGCGGCCAAGATCATGAACGTCGTGGGCGCGGCCGTCAATGCGCACCGATCGAACTAGGTCAGCCAGAGGCGGCAAGGCGAAGAAGGGACAAACACTGGCGGCTGGCAAACCACGTCGACCCTCCTTAGAATTCCCTACCCGACATCGGGAGCGGTGAGATGCGCGGAGGGGGCCGGAAACGCACGTGAACCTCAAGCAGCTGGAATATTTCGTGCAGGTGGCCGAGCTCGGCAGCTTCAGCAAGGCGGCGGTGGTGCTCGACGTGGCGCAGCCCGCCCTGAGCCGGCAGGTGCGGGCGCTGGAGACCGAGCTGCGCCAGCAATTGTTCCTGCGCAATGGCCGCGGCGTCGCGCTGACCGACGCCGGCAAGCGGCTGTTCGACCACAGCGTCGGCGTGCTGCAGCTCGTCTCGCATGCCCGCGAGGACCTTGGCGCCAGGCGGGATGAACCGATTGGGCAGGTCACCATCGGCCTGCCGCCGAGCCTCGCCCGGCAGCTCACCTTGCCGCTGGTCGACCGCTTCAAGCAGGAGCTGCCGGCGGCGCGGCTCGCAATCGTGGAAGGGTTGTCGAGCCACATGATGGAATGGGTCACGACCGGCCGGATCGACGTCGCCCTGGTCTATAATCCCGAGGCGCAGCCGGGGCTCGAGATCACGCCGCTCCTGGAGGAACCGCTCGGCCTGGTCAGCCACGCGCCGAAGGGCAAGCGACGGTCGACCGCCGCGCTGCCGATGCAGGAATTGTCGCGTTACCCCTTGATCGTGCCGGAGCGGGTGCACACCATGCGCCGCCTGCTGGAGACCCAGGCCGCGCGGGCCGGCGTCAAGCTCGATATCGCGTGGGAGGTCTCGAGCGTGCCCTCCATCATCGACCTGGTCTGCGCCGGTCACGGCCATGCGGTGCTGACCCCGAGTGGCGTGGCGGCGTCGGCGCGGGCGAGGGAATTGTCCATGCGCAAGCTGGTCGACCCGACGCCGACCAGCGTGCTATGCCTCGCCATCCCGGCGCACCGGCGCCCGACGCCCTTGACCCAGTACACGATGCGGCTGTTGACGACACTGGCCAAGGCACGGCCGGCCTGATGCGATTTCAGCATGGCTCATGGCTTTGCGCCATGCCAGACTGGAATATCTGTTATAGTGGGTTGAACGCTGGCGAACGGCCGTCCGAAGCGGGAAACTGCGGGCGGCATCGATCCGAATACCGAGCGAATACCGAAGGAGACTCCCGTGATCATCGACGTGCACGGCCACTACACCACGGCGCCGAAGGCACTGGAGGACTGGCGCAACCGCCAGATCGCCGGCCTCAAGGATGCCGCCTCGATGCCGAAGGCGAGCGAACTGAAGATCAGCGACGACGAGCTGCGCGAATCGATCGAGAACAACCAGCTCCGCCTGATGCGCGAACGCGGCAGCGATCTCACCATCTTCAGCCCGCGCGCCAGCTTCATGGCCCATCACATCGGCGATTTCGCGGTATCCTCGACCTGGGCCGCGATCTGCAACGAACTGTGCTGGCGGGTCTCGAAACTGTTCCCCGACAACTTCATCGGCGCGGCGATGCTGCCGCAATCGCCGGGCGTCGACCCGAAGACCTGCATCCCCGAACTGGAGAAATGCGTCAAGGAATACGGTTTCGTCGGCATCAACCTCAACCCCGACCCCTCCGGCGGGCACTGGACCTCGCCACCGCTGACCGACCGCCACTGGTACCCGATCTACGAGAAGATGGTCGAGCTCGACATCCCCGCGATGATCCACGTCTCGACCAGTTGCAACGCCTGCTTCCACACTACCGGCGCGCATTACCTCAACGCGGACACCACGGCTTTTATGCAATGCCTGACGGGTGACCTGTTCAAGGATTTCCCGAAACTCCGCTTCCTGATTCCGCATGGCGGCGGCGCGGTGCCCTATCACTGGGGCCGCTTCCGCGGCCTCGCGCAGGAGATGAAGAAGCCGCTACTCAGGGATCACCTGCTCAACAACATCTTCTTCGATACCTGCGTCTACCACCAGCCCGGCATCAATCTCCTGACCGGGGTCATTCCGGTCGACAACATCCTGTTCGCGAGCGAGATGGTCGGTGCGGTGCGCGGCATCGATCCGGAGACCGGCTTCAACTATGACGACACCAAGCGCTATATCGAAGGCGCCAAGACCTTGAGCGCGGAAGACCGCCACAAGATCTACGAAGGCAATGCGCGGCGGGTGTTTCCGCGGCTGGATGCGGCATTGAAGGCGAAAGGCAAGTGACCATGAGCGCGATGAACAATATCGGCATCGTCAAACGCAACATCGCCCGCGCCGACAGGGCGGCGGTGGAGAAGCTGTCGCGCTTCGGGGTGGCGACCATCCATGAGGCGATGGGTCGGGTCGGGCTCATGCAGCCCTTCATGCGGCCGATCTATCCGACCGCGCAGGCCTGCGGCACGGCGGTCACCGTGCTGCTGCAGCCCGGCGACAACTGGATGATGCATGTCGCCGCCGAAATGATCCAGCCGGGCGATATCGTGGTCGCGGCCTGCACGGTCGAGAACACCGACGGCTTCTTCGGCGATCTGTTGGCGACCAGCTACCGTGCCCGCGGCGCCAGGGCGCTGGTCATCGACGGCGGTGTGCGCGACGTGAAGGACCTGACGGAGATGCAGTTCCCGGTGTTCTCGCGCGCGATCAGTGCGCGCGGCACGGTGAAGGCAAGCCTCGGCTCGGTCAACGTGCCCGTGGTCTGCGCCGGCGCGCTTGTCAATCCCGGTGATGTCGTGGTCGCGGATCCCGATGGCGTCGTCATCGTGCCGGCCGCGATCGCGCAGCAGGCCGCCGACGCCGCCGAGGCGCGCGAGGCCAACGAGGCCGACAAGCGCGGCCGGCTCGCCAAGGGTGAGCTTGGGCTCGACATGTACAAGATGCGCGAGCCGCTCGCGAAGGCCGGTCTCAATTACATCGACTGAGAGGCGAGATGGAGTTTCAGAAGACGCCGGGTTGGCTCGACTGGTATGCCGGTCCCTCGAAGCCGCGCTTCAAGGTGCCGGAAGGCGCGGTCGATGCGCATTGCCACGTGTTCGGCCCGGGCGCGCAGTATCCGTTCGCGCCGGAGCGCAAATATACCCCCTGTGACGCCTCGCGCGACCAGCTCTATGCGCTGCGCGACCATCTCGGCTTCGCCCGCAACGTGGTCGTGCAGGCCACCTGCCACGGCGCCGACAATCGCGCGATGGTCGATGCCCTGCTTCATTCGGGCGGACGGGCGCGCGGCGTTGCCACGGTGAAGCGCAGCGTTGGTGATGCCGAGCTGAAGCAGATGCATGACGCCGGCGTGCGTGGCGTGCGCTTCAATTTCGTCAAGCGGCTGGTCGATTTCACCCCGCGCGATGAACTGAACGAGATCGCCGGCCGCATCGCCAGGCTCGGCTGGCACGTGGTGATCTATTTCGAGGCGATCGATCTGCCGGAGCTGTGGGACTTCTTCACAGCGCTCCCGACGACCATCGTGGTCGATCACATGGGCCGGCCCGACGTGTCAAAACCGGTCGACGGGCCGGAATTCGAGCTGTTCGTGAAATTCATGCGCGAACACGCCAATGTCTGGTCGAAGGTGAGCTGCCCGGAACGGATATCGGTGAAGGGACCGCCGGCGTTGAATGGCGAGCCAAACGCTTATCGCGACGTGGTGCCGTTCGCGCGCCGCATCGTCGAGACCTTCCCCGACCGCGTGCTGTGGGGCACCGACTGGCCGCATCCGAACCTGAAGGACCACATGCCCGATGACGGGCTCTTGGTCGATTTCATTCCGCACATTGCGACCACCGCGGAATTGCAGCGCAGGCTTCTGGTCGACAATCCGATGCGGCTGTACTGGCCCGAGCAATCCTGAGGAGACCATCGATGTCGCTCGACAAACCCTATATGGACGTTCCCGGAACGACGATCTTCGACGCCGACATGTCGCGCCAGGGTTATCATCTCAACCAGTTCTGCATGTCGCTGATGAAGGCGGAGAACCGCGCCCGCTTCAAGGCCGATGAGCGCGCTTATCTCGACGAATGGCCGATGAGCGAAGAGCAGAAGCAGGCGGTGCTGGACCGCGATCTCAACCGCTGCATCCAGCTCGGCGGCAACATCTACTTCCTCGCCAAGATCGGCGCCACTGACGGCAAGAGTTTCCAGCAGATGGCCGGCAGCATGACCGGCATGAGCGAGGATGCCTACCGCGACATGATGGTGAAGGGCGGCCGCTCCATCGAAGGCAACCGCTACACCGGGGAGAAGAAGTGATGGCCCGTATCACCGCCAGCGTCTACACGTCGCACGTACCCGCGGTGGGCGCGGCGCTCGATCTCGGCAAGACCGGCGAGGCCTATTGGCAGCCGGTGTTCAAGGGCTATGAGTTCTCCAAGCAATGGGAGCAGGAGCAGAAGCCCGACGTGATCTTCCTGGTCTTCAATGATCACGCCACCGCCTTCAGCCTCGATTTCATTCCGACATTCGCAATCGGCACCGCGGCCGAGTTCATTCCCGCGGATGAGGGCTGGGGCCCGCGCCCCGTCCCCAAGGTGATCGGCCATCCGAAGCTCGCCGCCCATATTGCGCAATCGGTGATCCAGGACGATTTCGACCTCACCATCGTCAACAAGATGGACGTCGACCACGGCCTCACCGTGCCGCTCAGTCTGATGTTCGGCCAGCCGCAGGCCTGGCCGTGTCCGGTGATCCCGTTCGCCGTCAACGTCGTGCAGTATCCGGTGCCGTCGGGACGGCGCTGCTTCATGCTCGGCAAGGCGGTCCGCAAGGCGATCTATTCCTACGATGAGCCGCTCAACGTGCAGGTCTGGGGCACCGGCGGCATGAGCCATCAGTTGCAGGGCCCGCGTGCGGGCCTGATCAACAAGGAGTTCGACACCAAGTTCCTTGATCGCCTGATCGACGATCCGGAGGGGCTGGCGGGCATGCCGCACATCGATTATGTGCGCGAGGCCGGCAGCGAGGGCATCGAGCTCGTGATGTGGCTGATCGCGCGCGGCGCCATGGGCGACACCGATGGCGGCAAGAAGCCGACCGTCCGGCATCGCTTCTACCATGTGCCGGCGAGCAATACGGCCGTCGGCCATCTGATCCTGGAGAACAATTGATATGGCCAAGTCTGATATGGCTAAGTCCATCAAGGTCGCGCTGGCCGGCGCGGGCGCGTTCGGCATCAAGCATCTGGACGGCATCAAGAACATCGACGGCGTCGAGGTGGTGTCGCTGGTCGGCCGCAGGCTCGAACCGACCAAGGAGGTCGCCGACAAATACGGCATCGAGCACGTCTCGACGGAGCTTGCCGACAGCCTCAAGCTGCCGGAGGTCGATGCCGTGATCCTGTGCACGCCGACGCAGATGCACGCGACACAGGCGATCGCCTGCCTGAAGGCGGGCAAGCATGTGCAGGTCGAAATTCCGCTCGCCGATTCCTTGAAGGACGCGCAGGCGGTGCTCGACCTGCAGCAGCAGACAAAGCTGGTCGCGATGTGCGGCCACACCCGCCGCTTCAACCCCAGCCATCAATGGGTGCACAAGAAGATCCTGGCGGACGAGTTCCACATCCAGCAGATGGACGTGCAGACCTTCTTCTTTCGCCGCACCAACATGAACGCGCTGGGCCAGCCGCGGAGCTGGACCGACCATCTGTTGTGGCACCACGCCGCACATACGGTTGATCTGTTCGCCTACCAGGCGCGCTCACCGATCGTCAAAGCCAATGCGGTGCAGGGGCCGATCCACCCCAGCCTCGGGATTGCGATGGACATGTCGATCCAACTCAAGACGGCGAGCGGCGCGATCTGCACGCTGAGCCTGTCCTTCAACAATGACGGTCCGCTCGGCACCTTCTTCCGCTATATCGGCGACACCGGCACCTACATCGCGCGCTATGACGACCTCGTGAACGGCAAGGAGGAGAAGATCGACGTTTCCAAGGTCGATGTCTCCATGAACGGCATCGAGCTGCAGGATCGCGAGTTCTTTGCGGCCATCCGCGAGGGCCGCGAGCCCAATGCGAGCGTGGCGCAGGTCCTGCCGTGCTACCAGGTGCTGCACGACCTGGAGCAACAGCTCGCAGCGTGAGACGATGCTCGGGCGGTTTGCCGCGTCCGGGCCTCGGAACGCGCCGGCATCAAGCAGCTCTCGGTTGTGGCAATGCACCGCAGCAAATCGTCCGAAATGCCTAGCTATTCCGCAGCCGTGTGAATTGATGCGGAGCGAAAAAGTCCTCATACTGGATCCATAACAACATGATCCAGGGGAGGATGCGCATGTTCCGCATCGGCAGGCGCAGTTTCATCATGGGCGGCTCGGCGCTCGTCGCCCTCGGTGGCAGAGCGCTGGCCGAGGCCGATGCGGAGATGACGGCTCACGAGAAGGAGCTCTACGAAGCGGCGAAAAAGGAGGGCGGAGAACTCACCTGGTACACCGCGCACTCCGACGACATCACCGCCCAGGCGCTCGGCCGTAGCTTCGAGCAGCTCTATTCCGGCCTCAAGGTCAACGTGCTGCGCACCACGGCGCAGGTCGCCTATCAACGCGTCACGCAAGAGATCAAGGCGAGCGCCATTCAATGCGACGTCTTCAGCTCGACCGACATCGGTCACTCCGTCGAATTGAAGGCCAAGGGCAATTTCGAGAAATACGTCCCGGAAAATTCGACCAAGGTGCTCGACATCTACAGGGGTTACGACCCGGACGGCTTCTATTTCGTCACCTCCGCCGGCATGATCGGCATCGGCTACAATACGTCCAAGGTCAAGGAAGCCGACGCGCCGAAGAACTGGACCGACCTGCTCGATCCCAAATGGAACAACAACATCGCGCTCGGCCATCCCGGCTTCTCTGGCTATGTCGGCACTTGGGCGCTGACGCTGCGCAATCAATATGGCTGGGATTTCTTCGAGAAACTCGCCAAGAACAATCCGCGCGTCGGCCGCTCGATCAACGACACCGTGACCATGCTCAACGCCGGCGAGAGCGCGATCGCGGGATCGGGACCGGTCGGGACGCTGATGGAGAGCGTGCAGAAGGGCAACCCGCTCGCGATGAACTATCCGACCGACGGCACGGTGCTGATCATCGCGCCGTCCAGCATCATGAAGGGTTGCAAGCACCCCGTCGCCGCGCGCTTGTTCATGGAGTTCCTGCTGAGCGCGCGCGCCTCGCAGATCTGGGTCGATCATTTCAATGAATCGATCCGGCCGGAGGTCACGCCGTCGAAGGGCGTGATCTCGGCCAAGGACGTCAAGACGATCCGGCCGACGGTCGAGCAGATCACCAAGGGCGTTCCCGAGGTGATCCGGCAATGGCGCGACACCTTTGGCGTCTAGACGAGTGATTCCATGGAGCCCATCGCTTGCAAGCACTCCGACCTCATCCTGAGGAGCAAGCCTTCGCCCACAGGGCGACGGCTTGCGTCGAAGGATGAGCTCCGAAGGATGAGGCTGATATGACTCGAATTTCAAAATCGCTCGCCTAGTGGCCGGGGCTTATTCGTGACCGAACAGACCCTCCACGGCCGCGCCGCTCAGTTTGCCGGCGTGGCGTCGCGCCTGCGGCGCGTCGACGCCGGCATGCTGGTGTGGCTCGCGCTGATCGCCGTACTGATCTTCCTGATCCTCAATCCGGTGCTGCGGCTGATCGTCTCCAGTTTGCAGGAGGCCGACACCGGCCGTTTCACGCTGGCCAACTACGTGTCGGCCTACGGCAATCTCCGGCATCTGCAAGCGCTCCTGAATTCGCTCGAGCTCGGAGTCGGTGTGGCGCTGCTCGCCTCCCTCTTCGCCGTCCCGATCGCCTGGGCGATCTCGCGCACGGACATGCCGGGCAAGGCTTTCATCCGGCTGATGGTGTTCGCCGCCTTCGTGACGCCGCCCTATCTCGGCGCCATCGGCTGGATTCTGCTGGCGGGGCCGAATTCCGGATGGCTCAACAAGCTGTGGATGGCGCTGACCGGCGCCGGGCACGGCATCTTCAACATCTACTCGATGACCGGCCTGATCCTGGTCGTCGCGGTGACGTCGTTTCCCTACACTTTTGTCTTCACCTCGTCGGCGCTGGACCTCGTCTCCTCCGAGATGGAGGACGCGGCCAACATCCTCGGCGCGCGCACGCTGCGGACCACGCTTCGCGTGACCCTGCCATTGGTGACGCCTGCGATCATCGGCGGCATCATCATCAGCTTTCTCGAGGCGATCGCGCTGTTCGGCGCGCCGGCGCTGATCGCGCTGCCGGCCCGCTTCAACGTGGTGTCGACCCAGCTCTGGCAGTTCTTCGAATATCCGGTGCGGGTCGAGGAGGCGGCCGCCTATGCGATGCCGCTGCTTGCCATCACCGTGCTGATGTTCTGGCTGCAGCGGAAGATCCTCGGCCGGCGGGGCTACACGTCCGTCACCGGCAAGGGCGGCGAGCGGCGCATGATCGTGCTCGGCCCGTGGCGCTGGGTGATGCTCGGCTACGCGCTGCTGGTCTGCGCGCTCGCGGTGTTCCTGCCGATGATCGTGCTGTTGCAGGCTGCATTCGCAAAAGCCTGGGGCCGCGGCTTCAGCCTGGACAACCTCACTTTGCACAATTTCTACTATCTCCTGTTCGAGCAGACCCAGGCCAAGCAGGCCATCGTCAACACCTTCGTCTATTCGGGGGTGACGGCGTTCGCGGCGATCGCGCTGTCGCTCGCGATCGCCTATGTGGTCAATCGCAAGCTCGTGCCGTTCTCCAACGTGCTCGCCTTCCTCTGCGTCGCGCCGTTCGTGGTGCCCGGCATCGTGCTCGCGATCGGCTTCTATGCAGCCTATGCGCCGCCGCCGCTCGCGCTCTACGGCACCGCGACCATCCTGATCCTCGGCTTCACCACCCGTTTCCTGCCGATCGCCTACACGTCGAGCGCGGCGGGGTTGCGCAGCATCAACCCGGAGATGGAGGAGGCGGTGCGGATCCTCGGCGGCAGCCGTTTTCTCGCCATCCGCAGGGTGCTGATCCCGCTGTTGAAGAAGAGCCTCGCCGGCGCCTGGATTCTGGTCTTCATTCCGGCGACGCGGGAACTGTCCTCGGCGATCTTTCTGGTCGGACCCAACACGCGGGTGATCTCGGTGATGCTGTTCGACCTGTCGGAAGAGGGCAATTTCGAGGTGCTGGCCGCGCTCGGCGTCATCCTGCTGGTCGCGACCGTGCTGATCGCCGCGATCGGGACCAAGGTGATCGGGCGCGACTTCATGCTGCGGAGGAACAGTTGAGCAGGCTCAGGCTGGCGGGCATCAGCAAGCGCTATGGTGACTTTCTTGCGGTCGACGGCATCGACCTCGAGCTGGGATCGGGCGAGTTCGTTTCGTTGCTCGGCCCGTCCGGCTGCGGCAAGACCACGACGCTGCGGATGATTGCCGGCTTCGTCGATCCCACGCTCGGCACCATCGAGATGGATGGCCGGATGCTGTCCTCGCCCGCGGGCTCGGTGCCGCCGGACCGGCGCCAGATGTCGATGATCTTCCAGAGCTACGCGATCTGGCCGAACATGACGGTCGAGCAGAACGTCGCCTTCGGACTGGAATTGCGCAAGCTCGCCAAAGCCGAGGTCAAACGCCGCGTCGGCGAGATGCTGGAGGTCGTGCGCATGAGCCATCTCGCCGACCGCTATCCGGCCGAGCTCTCCGGCGGCCAGCAGCAGCGGGTGGCGCTGGCGCGTGCGATCGTGATCCGGCCGTCCGTGCTGCTGCTGGACGAGCCGTTGTCGAACCTGGATGCGACCTTGCGCGAGGAGATGCGCTTCGAAATTCGCCGCCTCCACGACGAGTTCAAGGTGACCACGGTCTACGTCACCCACGACCAGGCCGAGGCGATGGTGACGTCGGACCGCATCGCGGTGATGAACCACGGCCGCATCGAGCAGATCGACCAGCCGCGCGCGCTCTACGATCAGCCGAAGACGCGCTTCGTGGCCGGCTTCATCGGCCGCACCAATTTCATCGAGGGCACCAGCGACGGACACCAGGTTTCCTTCGACGGCTTTGCGTTGCCTTGCGCCGTGTTCGATCGTGGTTTGCCGGCCGAAGGCAAGGCCACGTTCTCGGTGCGTCCGCACAGCATGCGGCTGTCGGACAGCGCGCCGGCCGCGCGCAACGGCGCCGCGCCGATCGAGGTCGTGGTGCTGGAACGCGCCTTCCTCGGCGAGCATTGGGACTATGTCGTCAAGCCGCGCGAAGGGACGTCCTCGCTTCGCGTGACGGCGTCACCCATGGACGACATCGAAGTCGGCGCCAATGCCTGGCTCGAGCTCGAGCCGCGCCAGATGGCCTTGATCGCCTGAACCGACCGGCGTTCAATGGACCGAATTGGAGTCCACCAGCATGTCCTTCCTTTCATCGTCACAGGCTCTCGCGCGTTTCAAGGTGCTCGATCTCACCCGGGCGCGTGCGGGACCGACGGCGGCGCGGCAGTTCGCCGACTGGGGCGCCGATGTCATCAAGATCGAGCTGCCGGACGGCGTCGGCGATGAGCTCGGCGGCCCGCGGCACGGGCCCGATTTCCAGAACCTTCATCGCAACAAACGCGGCATCACCCTCAACCTGAAGGAGGCGGACGGCGTTGCGATCTTCAAGAAGATGGTCGAGACGGCCGACGTCGTGATCGAGAATTTCAGGCCCGACGTCAAGTTTCGCCTCGGCATCGACTACGAGACGCTGCGCGAGAACAACAAGCGCATCGTCTATGGCTCGATCTCCGGCTTCGGCGAGGACGGGCCTTACCGCGAGCGGCCGGGACTCGACCAGATCGCGCAGGGGCTCGGGGGGTTGATGTCGGTCACGGGCCTGCCGGGGCAGGGCCCGGTGCGCGTCGGCATCCCGATCGCCGATCTCGGCGGCGGCATCTTCTGCGCCATGGGAATCCTGATCGCGCTCCTGGAGCGTGAGGTGTCGGGCGAGGGACAGTGGGTGCAGTCCTCGCTGCTCGGTGCTCAGATATCGTTGCTGGATTTTCAGGCGGCGCGTTGGCTGATCTCCAGGGACGTGCCCGGCCAGGCCGGCAACGATCATCCAACGGGGATTCCGACCGGCGTGTTTCCGACCAGCGACGGGCAGATCAACATCGCAGCCTCCGGCAAGCACATCTTCGCGCGCTTCTGCCGGGCGCTCGCGCTGACGCATCTGCTCGACGATCCCAGGTTTGCCGACGGCGCGGCCCGCTCGAAGAATCGGGTGGCGCTCAATGAGCTCATCTCCGAAGCCACGCGGCTTCGCGGCAGCGCCGAGCTGATCGAGCTGTTGAACAAGGCCGGCGTGCTCTGCGGCCCGATCAACCGGATGGACGAGGTGTTTTCCGATCCGCAGGTGCAGCATCTCGGCATGGCGGCACCCGTGCAACATGGCGCGCTCGGCGAGATCGACGTGGTCAACCAGGCGATCAGGCTCAGCCGGACGCCGAACCGCATGGCGCGCGCGACGCCCGACAAGGGCGAGCACACCGACGAGGTGCTGAAGGAATACGGCTACGACGACGCATCGATCGCGGCATTTCGCGCCCGCAAGGTCGTGTAGGCGCGAACCCAACGCTTGCTCGGCCGTCATTGCGAGCGAAG
>NZ_JAFAVV010000470.1 GCF_019242285.1 Bradyrhizobium sp. | reverse complement strand
CAGAACCGGCTTGCTTCTACGGGCGAGGGAATATCAGGGAGTCCGCGCGGCTGGCAACCCGCTGTCCCGATTTTCCCGGGCAAAAATCCCCGATTTCCCCGGGGATTAGGCTAACGATCAGTGTAGCCGAGGGCGGTGAAGCTGTCGTCCGGCGAGGCCGGCGCGTTGGCGCTCGCAACCGCGGGTCCGCGCTTGTCCGGCGCCACCGCTGGCGAGCGGCTGTCGGCCGGGGTGCCGTTGATCATGTTGGAGAGACCACTCAATCCGGCTTGCGCGATCTTGCGCAGAACCATGTCGTCCGCTGCGGCCCAGGGATCGCGGCCGCCCTTGCCGGCCGGCTCCTCGCCGGACAGCCGCAACGCCCGCTGCTGGTCGCGGTCATAGACGTCCCACACCCAGGCAATCATGGTGCGGCCATGGACCACCTGGGCCTGAAGATAGCTGCGCACGCGATAGGCCGCGGGGGCTTCGCGCGAGATGATCGACAGGTTGCGCAGCTTGGTCTCACTGTCGAGGATACCGACCAGGCGGTCGAACACCTGCGGCGGCGGCCCGTCGATCGATTCGAAGGCGATCGTCGCGCCATCGCTCGCTGCGGGGCTGGCCATGGCATAGGCGCCGCTGGTCGAGCCCCCATTGGCACAGCCGGCAAGCGCGCAGGCCGCGGTCAGTAGCAGCACACCGGCGACAACGCGCAGCACGATACGGCTTGCCTGGAGCAGGGTGGTCGACGCGTCCCTCATGACAGGGGGCGATATCGTTAAAACATCTTAACGTCTAGGGCCGCGAGGCCACAGGAGGAACCAAAAAGTTAAATACGATCGTAAAACTGCTCCGCGCTGGCACAGCTCATGGAGCGAGCGCGATCGCGTGCACATGGCGGCCATAATCCGGCTCTTTCCGGTGCACCGAGCGACGGTAGCTGAAGAAGCGCTCGTCGGCATAGGTGTCGACGCCGAGATCGTCGATCATCAGGATGCCGGCATTTTGGAGGCGAAGCCTGATATAGCCCGCGAGGTCGAACTTCGCGTGGCCGTCGCGCTCGGAGGGGAGAAAGAAGACCGCGTTGTTCGCGTCGTGATCGATGAAGCGTTCGACGAACTCGCCGCCGACCTCGTAGCTTGGCTGGCGGATCAGCGGACCGATGGCGGCGATCGTGCTGCCGCGTTCGGCGCCGAGTTCTTCCATCGCGGCGATGGTCGATTCCATGATGCCGGTCAAGGCGCCCTTCCAGCCGGCATGCGCCGCGCCGATCACGCCGGCGTTCGGATCGACGAACAGGACCGGCCCGCAATCGGCCGCCGTCACGCCAATCGCAAGCCCCGTGCTGTTGGTGACGATCGCGTCCGCCTTCGGTCGCGCCGGGCCCTCCCAGGGGCCGGTTGCGATGACGGCGTCCGGCGAGTGGATCTGGTGCACGCAGACGAGATGCTCGGACGGAACGCCCATGTGCTCCGCCATGCGGCGGCGATTTTCCCGCACATGGGCCGGATCATCTTTGGAGCCGAGCCCGCCATTGAGACCGGCATAGATGCCGCCGGATACGCCCCCCTCGCGGGTGAAGAAGGCGTGGCGAAGTCCGGGAACGGCCGAAAGCAGGGACGATGACAACATCATGCGGCTCCAGCCGGCTTCTCTTCGTCGAGCCCGGGCAGGGAGGGATATTGCGAGGCGGAGATGCCGAGCACCTTGAACATCGATCCCATGGCGTCTCGTCCCGTGCCGGTCAAGCGCTGAAGTGCGGCAGCGACGTCCTCGGAGACTTCATGGCTCGCTTTCGCCATCAGCGTCAGGGCACGGCTCTCGATGCCGAGCCGTTTCAGGAACTCGCCCTGGGTCACCGGCCCGTGCGCGCGTGCACCGACGGCCTCGGCCGCGCGGGCCAGCGCCTGGAAATCGACATGCGCGGTGACGTCGGCCTGCCCGGGCGCCTTGAGCGGATCGGCGTAGCTGTGCCTGGCAATGGCCTGGAAGGTGTCGCCGGCATCGCTGCGGATGTGCCCATAGTCGATGATCAGCGCGGCGCCGTCCTGGTCGCGCACCCGCGCTGCGACCTTCATGACCTCGGTATCGGGCCGCCATTCGAACACCGCGCCGACCGGGGCAGCCCGCACCAGCGGCGGCAGCAGCACGTCGAAACGCGGGGTGGGCTCGGGTGCCGCGCCGAACGCCAGTTCGCCGCTATCGTCGAGCTCGACGACGCGCTCGTGCCAGCCGGATTCGCGCCTCACCATCTGGTGGATCGGCAGCACGTCGAAATACTCGTTGGCGAGGATGATGCTCGGGCCGTCCGGCACCTCGTCGAAGCTGTCATGCCAAGTAAGGTTGCGCGCGGTCGAGAGCGCGGCCTTCTGCTTCTCGCGCAGCACCGGATTGATCTCGACGAGATGGATGCTCAGGAGCTGGTAGAGCGGCGGCAGCACCCGCAAGGCGCGCAACGCGTCCGCCATCATCGTGCCGCGGCCGGGCCCGAACTCCACCAGCCGGAGCACGGGAGGCGAGCCCATCCCCCTCCACACCGACGCTGTCCACAGCCCGAGCAGCTCGCCGAACATCTGGCTGACCTCGGGCGAGGTCGTGAAATCCCCCTCGCGCCCCAAGGGATCGCGCGACACATAGTAGCCGTGCTGCGGATGCATCAGGCACAGCTCCATGTAACGCCAGACCGGCATCGGACCGGACGATTTGATCCGCTTCCTGATCTCCGACAGCAGCGGCGAGAATTCGGTCACAACCTGCCTTGAAAAGAATTGACTACTCGGCCCCGCTCGTCTGCGTCAGCTCGGGGGAAGTCTTGTGGCTCCAGGTCCATACAATAATGATCACGCCGGCAATTACCATCGGGACAGAGAGCAGCATGCCCATGGTCAGCCCGCCCCACAGGAAGCCAAGCTGCGGGTCCGGCTCGCGGAAATGCTCGCCGGTGATGCGGGCCACGCCGTAGAGAGCGATGAAGTTGCCCAGGATGAGACCGGGCCGCTTCAGCGCACCGAAGCGGATCATGACAGTCAGTACCGCAAACAGCAGGATGCCTTCCAGGCCGGCCTCGTACAGCTGGCTCGGATGGCGCGGCACCGGCCCGCCCCTCGGAAACACCATCGCCCAGGGTAGCGAGGGATCCGCTGGCCGCCCCCAAAGCTCGCCATTGATGAAATTGGCGATGCGGCCGAGGAACAGACCGATCGGCCCGACCGCGGTGGTGATGTCGCCGAGCGACAGGATCGGCACCCTGTTGCTGCGGGCGAACCAGATCACCGCAATGACGCAGCCCATGAAGCCGCCATGGAAGGACATGCCGCCCTCCCACAATTCAAAGATCTTGACGGGGTTCTGGAGGAAGAAGGGCAGGTTGTAGAACAGCACATAGCCGGTGCGGCCGCCGAGGATGATGCCGACGGTGACCCAGAGGATGAAGTCGTCGAGCTGGGCGAGCGAGATCGGCGCCGGCCCGCCCCACAGCCGCTCGTTCTTCAACAGCGAGCGCGCATAGATCCAGCCCAGCACGATGCCGCCGATATAGGCGAGCGCGTACCAGCGGATCGCGATCGGCCCGAGCTTGATCGCGACCGGATCGAATACCGGAAAGTCGATGAAGAGGGAGGTCATCGCACCTCGAGCTACGAGGACAGGTTGCGGCGGTATAGTGCCAGGAGGCGCTCCCAGTGCCGTTCGGCCGCGTCGCGGTCATAGACCGGGCGCTTCGGGAATGCGAAGCCGTGATGGGTGCCGGGATAGATCTCGACCTCGTTCCTTGAACCTTTCATGCCCTCGCGCACCTTCTCG
>NZ_JAFAVV010000449.1 GCF_019242285.1 Bradyrhizobium sp. | reverse complement strand
TCCACCCTCGACGTCTTGTGCCGACCACCGATCAGAATTGCGAGCTAGTCATTGGCCTCGGGCGGCAGGAAATTCACCTCGTGCTCGGCGGAAATCTTCACCACCTCGTTCGGATCGGTCAGGTTGTGCAGGGCGTTGAACAGCGCTTCCAGCTTCTGCATCGGCGAGACCCAGAACAGCGCGCGGGCCGGCTTGTCGGACTTGTTGAAGTAGCCGTGCGGGACGCCGCGCGGCATCCGCACGAGGTCGCCGGCCTTGGCCTTGACCCAGACGCCGTCGAGCTTGAGATCGAGCACGCCGTCCTGCACCAGGATGAATTCGTCCTGGGTCGGATGGACGTGAACGGGCACGAACTGGCCGGGCTCGCTGTTGGTCTCGAAGGCGAAGGTGGAATCGGTGATCGCCTTGGGGAAATAGAGCTGGCCCAGGATGTTCCAGCTCTTGCCGGCATAGCCGGTCCCGGCCGCAGTGATGCCTTTCTCGAGCGCTGTCATGGTGTCGCCTCTCCTCCCTGATGCATGCAGCATCGGGCGATCGGCGAGGCTTGTCCATCCGAAAAACGAATCCGCAGGCCTGGTCAGGAATTGACGTGCACGAAGTCGCGCAGCAGCGGATAGATTTCGTTGTTCCACTTCCTGCCGCTGAACACGCCGTAATGCCCGACGCCGGCCTGCATGTGATGCACGCGGCGGTAGGCCCGCACCCCGGTGCAGAGCTCCTGCGCCGCCAGCGTCTGGCCGATCGAGCAGATGTCGTCCTTCTCGCCCTCGACCGTCATCAGCCCGAGTCGGCGGATTGCCGCCGGATTCACCGGCCGGCCGCGAAAGGTCATCTTGCCCCGCGGCAGCAGATGCTGCTGGAACACGTCGCGCACGGTCTCGATGTAGAACTCGGCGGTGAGATCCATCACGGCGAAATATTCGTCGTAGAACGTCTTGATGGCCGCGGCCTTTTCCATCTCGCCCTTGGCGAGGTGATTGGCGAGATCGAGATGCTGCTTGAGGTGGCGCTCGAGGTTCATCGACACGAAGGCCGTGAGCTGCACGAAGCCGGGATAGACCTTGCGGAAGGCGCCCTTGCACTGCACCGGCACGTAATTGATGAGGTTGTCCTCGAACCATCGGAGCGGCTTGCTCTTGGCGAACTCGTTGACCTTGGTCGGCGCGATGCGGGTGTCGATCGGTCCCGCCATCAGCGTCAGCGTCGCCGGGCGCGAGGGATGGTTGTCCTCGCACATGATGGCGGCGGCGGCGAGCGCCGACACCGAGGGCTGGCAGATCGCCACCATGTGCGGCCGCGGCCCCAGTCGGCCGAGGAAGTCGATGAGATGGCCGGTGTAGTCGTCGAGACCGAAGCGGCCGCGTGCGAGCGGAATGTCGCGTGGGTTGTGCCAGTCGGTGATGTAGACGTCGTGATCCTGCAGCAGCGTCTTGACGGTGCCGCGAAGCAGCGTGGCGAAGTGGCCGGACATCGGCGCCACCAGCAGCATCCGCGGCTGCTCCGGCCCTTCCTGCTTCCTGAAATGCAGCAGCGAGCCGAACGGCGTCGCATAGGCGGCCTCCTCGGTCACCGCCACCTCCCGGTTGCCGACCTGCACGCGGTCGATGCCGTAGGGCGGTCGCGCATAGCTGAGCGCGGAACGGGAGATCAGCTCCAGCGCTGCGGCCAGCCGGCCAAACATGCGATCCGAGGTGCCCTGCGGGACGAGGTTGAGATACCGGAGTGCCGATGCTGCCCCCGCCCGCCATGGCTCCGTCAGGTCCATCTGGTTCTGAAAGGCCTGATACAGCATCGACATCATTGCACGCGCCCTCGCCCCTGCTGCCATGCAATATCGACGCCAGAACGAGGTCAGACCGCTCGCGAAATTGGCACGTCGCTTGCTGCGTATTATGCTGAAGGGGCATTGGAGTCCGCGACCGACGGCCGCGCTCGATTGGTGTTGGGGTGAGGGAAAGGGCCTATGGCGAAAGCGACATTGACCATCAGCAGCAAGAACTACTCCTCCTGGTCGTTGCGAGGCTGGCTGCTGACCCGATTTTCCGGATTGGAATTCGAGGAGATCGCCATGGCGCCGGACGATCCGTCGGCGCGGGCCGAAATCCTGCTGCTGTCGCCGACCATCCTGGTGCCGTGCCTGCGTCACGACGGCGCGATCATCTGGGACACGCTGGCGATCGCCGAATATCTCAACGAGGCGATGCCGCAGGCCGGCCTCCTGCCGGCCGACCGCATCGAGCGGGCGCATTGCCGTTCGATCTGCGGGGAGATCCATTCCGGCTTCACCACGCTGCGCGCCTCGCTGCCGGTCAATCTGAAGGGGCACTTTCCGGGCTTTCGGATCTGGACCCGGGCGCAGGCCGACATCGACCGCGTCTGCGCCATCTGGCGCGAATGCCTCGCCAGGTCCGGAGGTCCGTTCCTGTTCGGGGCGCGCACCATGGCGGACGCGATGTACGCGCCGGTGGTGACGCGTTTTGCGACCTACGATGTGACGCTCGAGCCGCGGCTGCAAGGCTACGCCGACATGATCATGGCGATGCCGGAAATGGTCGAATGGATCGCAGCGGCCAAGACCGAGCCGGAGGAGATCGAAGAACTGGAGGTCGAGTATTAGCGTGGGCAGTGAGCCCTCTCGGCTCACGCGTCGGGCAGTGCTGCTCAACTTCAGATCAGCCTTGCGCCGTCGAAACCGGCGCGTAGGCATGCTGTCACGGCGTTAACCGATTCCGTCGGCTTCGCGCCCGCGCGATTCCAACCCAGGCGCATGTTGTGGCGGGCCTTCGCATCGCGGCGATATCTAGCCGTGAACAAGTGAGGACGGCGGCCAATCACCGATTCGGGCGCGCTTCGTTCCGCCGGCGTTCCGAAGCTTAACGCCATCCGGATCGGCGTCGCGTTTTGGGACAGCCGAAAGCTACCTTCAGCGGAGCCCGGCGCATGGGGCGGATTTCCAGGGCGTGCTCGCGAAATCCGGATGTGCTCGTCGGCAGCGCCGTGAGCTCGTCGCGTCCGACGTTCGTGCTCGACGCGAGCTCACGGCGCAAATCGTGGATCCAAAACCAAAGGCCCCCGGCGGTATGCCGGAGGCCTTTGCTTTTTTCATTCATGCCGGGGGCAACGGCAGAAGCAAGTACGTTGGACGACCTACATCCGTCTTATGCGCCAGCCGACCACCATGGCCTCGAGCGCACCGCCGGATTCGTGGTTACGCCATTGACCGTTCACGTAGTAGCAAGCGAAAGGCAATTTGTAGGTTCCGCTTCGGTCTTCGCACAATACCTCGACCGGTATTCCCGGCGGCGGTTCGCCGGCACCATCAAATTCAGCTAAACGTCGTTCGCGTGTTGCCATAAGTATCCCCTGTTCTGGAGCGGCGCTGCCCACGCCGGCTTATGTTCCCCCGCCTGACCTCGTTTCGTTTCATGGTCTGAATCACAACGCTCGAATGAGGTATGAGTGTGGTATCACTGGCGCCGCGGGCGGCCTCAATTTGACGTGATAGAGACATTTTCGCGCGAGGATTTGATGAAGATTGCGATCGAAATTGCCGTTGTAGTTGCCGCGCTCGCGACGTGCGCGCCGCTGCGTGCGCAGGACATTCCCGGCATCGAGATCTGCACCGTGGAAAAGACCATGGAGCGGCGCACGAGCTGCCTGCAGAGCAACGTCGAGTTTCTGCAGAAGACGCTCAACAAGGTGACCTCCGACTATCAGCAGAAGCTGAACGCGGCGAGGGTGCAGGTCGAGGCGCTGAAGTCGGAAGCCGCGGCTCTGCACAAGTCATTCGACGAGTTGCAGGCGGCACAGAGCAAGATGGCCGAGGATATCAGGAAGAAGGCCGACGCGCCGCCGGCGAAGGACGCCGCGCCGGCCGCTGCGGCGAAGTGACGGCGCCAGCCGCGATTCCGCAGGGCTGTTGCGTATGGCTGCGGTCGTCGGGCCTGATGGTTCGAGACGCGCGGCTGCGCCGCGTCCTCACCATGAGGTTCTGAGATTTCGCCGCGAAAACAACCTTCATCCTGAGGAGCCCGCCGCAGGCGGGCGTCTCGAAGGGATGGGCTACGAAAAGGCTGTAGAAGTCACGACACGCGGTACTGCTCCATCACCGCCAAGTCCGGCTCGTAGCCGAGGCCGTGACCTTGCGGCACCTCGATGTCGCCATTCGCATCGGCGTCGATCCGGTTGCGCCAGAGGCAGGCCGCGCGCTGCATGAAGAACAATTCGATGTAGCCTTCGTCGCGCCCCGACATCAGTTGCAGGGTCGCGAGAAAGCCGGGCCCGAAATAGGGCGAATGCGGAATGAGCTTGACGCCGAGCCTGTCGGCCTCCGCTGCGACCTTCAGGAATTCGGTGATGCCGCCGACCTTGATCACCGACGGTTGCGCGTGGCTGACCGCCTTGGCCAGCATCATCTGGCGAAACTGATGCACCGTGCAGGCGTTCTCGCCGGCCGCGATGTCGAGTCCGCCCTTGGTGCGCACTTCGGCGAGCGTCGCAAAATCCTCCGGCGGCCAGACCGGCTCCTCCAGGAACATCGGCTGCGCCTCGCGGCAGGCCTGTGCGAAGTCGATCGCGGTGGGGCCGTCGAGCGGGCAGTTCATGTCAACCATCAGCGGCACGCCGGTGCCAACCGCCTTGCGGGCCGCGAACACCGCGGGCGTCGTGATCTCGTGCAGCTTGATCGCGCCAAAGCCGAGGCCTTGCGCCCGCGCGGCTTCGTAGGCGACGTCGTCGGGTTTTCCGATCCGCAGCAGGCTCGCATAGGCGGGTATCCGGTCGCGTTTCCCGCCGCCGAGCAGCCGGTGCAGCGGCACGCCTTCCGCCTTGGCGGCGAGATCCCACAGCGCGATGTCGAGCGCGGAGATCGCAAACATCGTGACGCCGTAGCGGCCGAACAGATGCAGGTTGCGCTGGACCTGCTCCATGAAGGCGGGGATCGCCGAGGCCTCGGGCACCGTCTGGCCGAGCGCCTGCGGCGCGATCATCTCCTCGATCGCGGCCGCGGTCGTTCTCGTGCAGACATAGCTGAAGGCGTCGCCCCAGCCGGTGAGGCCGGCATCGGTCGAGACTTCGAGCACGAGGATGTCTTGCGGAAAGCGGGTGGCTGCCCGCCCCGCGTCGACGGGAATGCGGATGTGGTGCGCGCGGATGCCGGTGATCTGCATGGTCGTTTCCCTTTTCTTGGTTGTGCAGGTTGTAGATGCATAGGATGGGCTAAGGCGCGCAAGCGCCGTGCCCACCATTCTTCGACAGCCTTGCTCGTGAATGGTGGGCACGCTTCTGTCTCTGCGTGGCCCGCTTCGGCGCCAGTCGCCGCTTTGCCACCCTACGGAGCATCTCAGCCGCCTATGAACCCTTCTCCCCCGACATGATCGGGCCGAACCGCTCCCAGGCCTCGCCCTTGAAGCGCTGCATCTGCAACTGCTCGATCGGCGCGTAGTCGGTCGGGCTGGTCTTGATCTTCGTTCCCGGCAGGTAGATGCCGATCTCGAAATTGAGGTTGGCGGCCTGCTTCATGACGTTCTCGCGGGTAAGATCGTCGCCGCACTGACGCAGCACCTGCTCGAGCCCCTTGGCGACGCCGTAGGCGAACACGGTGGAGGCGTCCTCCTGGTCGCCTTCCGGATACCATTTCGTCATGAAAGCCCGCCACTCGTCCATCGCCGGATCGTTCTTCCATTCGGCGTCCTTGGGGTCCTTCAGGTAGGCGGTGGTGAGGATGCCCTGGTCATTCTCATAGCCGGCCGGCTTCATCACGCCGCCGATCGAGCCCGACACGTTGGTGAGGAAGTGCACCGGATGCCAGTTCAGCTCGGCCAACTTGCGGATCGCCTGGGCGGCGAATTTCGGCGTCGCGATGTTGACGAAGATGTCGGGGTTGGCGCCCTTGATCTGCACCACCTGCGAATCCACCGTCGGTGTCGTCGTCTCGTAGGAGGATTCGACCAGGATCAGCTTGCCCGCCTGGTCGCCGAGACCGTCGCGCAGCCCGATCACGTAGTCCTTGCCGAAGTCATCGTTCTGGTAGAGGACGCCGATGGTCTTGCCGGGATAGTTCTTCAGGATGTAGGCGGCATAGATGCGCGCCTCGGTCTGGTAGTTGGGCTGCCAGCCCATGGTCCAGGGGAAGTTCTTCGGATCGTTCCATTTCGCCGCGCCCGTCGAGACGAAGAGCTGCGGCACCTTCTTGGCGTTCATGTATTTCTGGATCGCGCTGTTGGACGGCGTGCCGAGCGGGTTGAAGATCAGCAGCACCTCGTCGCTCTCGACCAGCTTGCGCGCCTGCTCGACCGCCTTCGGCGGGCTGTAGGCGTCGTCATAGGAGATGAAGTTGATCTTGCGGCCGTTGATGCCGCCCTCGAAGTTGAGCTTGTTGAAATAAGCGGCTTCGGTCTTGCCAATGGTGGCATAGGCCGACGCCGGGCCCGAATAGGGCATGATGTTGCCGATCTTGATCTCGGTGTCGGTGGCGCCGGGGTCATATTTCTTCTGCGCCTGCGCAGCGCCGGCGAGGCCTACGGCCAGCAGCGCGGCAATTGCGGCCGAGCTGGCGTGCTTCAAGATGGATCCGTGCATCATCGTCCTCCCTGTTGTGCGGTCGCCGATGGCTCGGGCCTTCTCGTTATGCGGGCTGCTTGCGGAGCCGTCGGGCCGGATGCGCGGAAGTCTTGCACGATCCGCGAGCGGTTGTCAGCAACGGCTCGGCGGCCTATTTCCGCATTGCGGAAGGTCGTTCACCGTTGCGCGAGCGGGGGCGCGATGAGCAAGGACTGTCAAGTGCTGCGGCCGCAAGGCATGCATCATGCGCTCGCTTCAGATGAGGTCCGAAGTCCATGAACCCGGCCCAGAAGGCGCTCTGGTACATCGAAGGCCATCTCGGCACGCCGCTGACCCTCGACAAGATCTCCGATGTCGCGGGTGTGTCGCGCTTCCATCTGGTGCGCGCCTTCGCGGCCGCCACCGGCTTCTCGGTGATGCGTTACGTCCGGGCGCGGCGTCTGACCGAGGCGGCGCGTGCGCTCGCCGGCGGCGCGCCCGACATTCTCACGCTGGCGCTGGAGGCGGACTACGGCTCTCACGAAGCGTTCACCCGCGCGTTCCGCGACCATTTCGGCATCACGCCCGAAGCGGTCCGCGGGGCGGGCCGTCTCGACCATCTCGCACTTCAGGAGCCGATCCTCATGGATTCCACCGCATTCGAGAACATCGCCCCGCCGCGTTTCGAGACCGGCAAGGCCATGCTGATCGCCGGCGTCGGCGACCGCTTCAGCCACGAGAACGGCGCCGGCATTCCCGGCCTGTGGCAGCGCTTCCACCAATATGTGAACAGCTTCCCGGGACGGATCGGGACGGTGGCCTATGGCGTCTGCTGCAACGGCGACGATGCCGGCAATTTCGACTACATCGCCGGCGTCGAGGTCGCCGACTTCTCCGACCTGCCGCGCGATTTCAGCCGGGTCCGCATCCCCGCCCAGCGCTACGTGGTGTTCTCGCACAGCGACCACATCGCGACCATAAGGCGCACCGTCAGCGCGATCTGGAATCACTGGCTGCCGGCCTCCGGCTACAAGATGGCCGATGCGCCGAACTTCGAGCGCTATGACGAGCGGTTCGATCCGGCGACCGGCAATGGCGGCCTGGAAATCTGGGTGCCGATCCGGGATTGATCGCAACGCTGCCCTGCGCCCGACAACGCTTGCTTGGCAAGCGCCGGCCGCTTTGCCATAACCGCTGGCAACAAGACGTTGCGTGCGGGGCCTTCACGTCTGGAATCCGCCTGCAGCTCGAAGCGGGAGGTGTTCCAATGTCCGATGTCCGTGTGCTCGCCACCGATCTCGAATTCCCGGAGGGGCCGGTGGTGCTGCCGGACGGCTCGGTGGTGCTGTTCGAGATCCGCGGCCAGCGCCTGACCCGGGTCTGGCCGGACGGTCGCAAGGAGGTGGTGGCGAAGGTGCCCGGCGGCCCCAACGGCGCAGCGATGGGGCCGGACGGCAAGATCTATGTCTGCAACAATGGCGGCTTCACCTGGATTCCGACCCGCAACATGATCATGCCGGGACCGCAGCCGGACGACTACCGCGGCGGCTCGATCCAGCGCGTCGATCTGCAGACCGGCAAGGTCGAGACCGTGGTCGACAAATGCGGCGAGCACGGTCTGCGCGGGCCGAACGACCTCGCCTTCGACAGAGAGGGCGGGCTGTGGTTCACCGACCTCGGCAAGCGGCGCCATCGCGAGATGGATGTCGGCGCGGTCTATTACCTCAAGCCCGGCATGACCGACCTCGTCGAGGTGGTGTTCGGCGTGCTGCCGGCCAACGGCATCGGCCTGTCGCCGGACGAGAGCACCTTCTATGTCGCGGAGACGCCGACCGCGCGGCTGTGGGCCTACGACATCTCGGCGCCGGGCACGCTGAAGCCGCGCGACGTGATCTATCGCGGCGAGCGCGGCAAGCCGATCATCGGGCTCGGCGGCTATCAGATGTTCGATTCGCTCGCGCTCGAGGCCTCCGGCAATGTCTGCGTCGCCACCCTGATCTCCGGCTGCATCTCGGTGATCGCGCCGGACGGCCGGCTCGTCGAGCAGGTGCCGACCGGCGACCGCGTCACCACCAACATCGCCTTCGGCGGCGAGGGGCTCAGGACCGCCTACATCACGCTGTCGGGCAGGGGCGAGCTGGTGGCGATGGACTGGCCGCGCCCGGGCCTGCCGCTGAATTTTCTGAACAAGTGACGGACTCGTATGGTGGGCTAAGGTGCGAAGCACCGTGCCCCCCATTCTTTCGACGACACGACTCGTGGTGGTGGGCACGGGCGCTGCGCGCCCTTAGCCCACCCTACGCGATGATGGAGACCAAAATGCCCTGGCTTGAACCGGTCACCCTCCGCGGCGAGCACGCGCGGCTCGAGCCGCTGTCGCACGAGCATCGCGACGGCCTGATCGAGGCGGTCAAGGACGGCGAGCTCTGGAAGCTCTGGTATACCTTCGTACCGACGCCGGACAGCATGACCAAGGAGATCGACCGCCGGCTCGGCCTGCAACAGGCCGGATCGATGCTGCCGTTCACGGTGCTCGATGCCGCCGGCACCATCTCCGGCATGAGCACCTACATGAACGTCGATGCGGCCAACCGCCGCGTCGAGATCGGCTCGACCTGGTATGCCAAGCGCGTGCAGCGCAGCGCGCTCAACACCCAGTGCAAATTGCTGTTGCTTTCCCACGCCTTCGAGAAACTTGATTGCATCGCGGTCGAGTTCCGCACGCATTTCTTCAACCACCAGAGCAGGCGCGGCATCGAACGGCTCGGCGCCAAGCAGGACGGCATCCTGCGCAGCCACCAGATTGCGCCGAACGGCACACTGCGCGACACTGTCGTCTACAGCATCATCGCGGCCGAATGGCCGACGGTGAAAGCTCACCTGAACTATCAGCTCAACGACAAGCCGCGCTAGCTCCGGCGGCAGATTTCAAGACAGGGACATGGAAACGTTCGATTATGTGATCGTGGGCGCGGGCTCTGCGGGCAGCGTGCTCACCAATCGCCTGAGCGAGGATGGCTCGACCACCGTCTGCGTGCTGGAGGCCGGCCCGCGCGACTGGCATCCCTACATCCATCTGCCGGCGGGCTTCATCAAGACCTTCCACATGAAGAGCATCAACTGGGCCTACCAGCAGGAGCCCGGTC
Organism: Bradyrhizobium sp.; assembly: GCF_019242285.1. Classification (GTDB taxonomy): domain Bacteria; phylum Pseudomonadota; class Alphaproteobacteria; order Rhizobiales; family Xanthobacteraceae; genus Bradyrhizobium. Next base: position 5,309 of record NZ_JAFAVV010000449.1, on the reverse strand, counting down.
CCTATACCGCCGGCCGCAGCATCTATGCGCCGCGCGGTAAGACGCTCGGCGGCTCGTCCTCGATCAACGGCCACATCTACAACCGCGGCCAGCGCCAGGACTTCGATACCTGGGCGCAGATGGGCAACCGCGGCTGGAGCTATTCCGACGTGCTGCCCTATTTCAGGCGGATGGAGCGGCGGATCGGCGAGGGCGAGGATGACTATCGCGGCCGCGACGGCGCGCTGACGGTCACCACCATGGAATGGAAGGACCCGCTCTGCGAGGCCTTCATGGCAGGCGCCATCAACCTCGGGATTCCGCGCAATCCCGACTACAACGGCAAGATCCAGGAGGGTGTGTCCTACTGCCAGCGCACCATCCAGAACGGCCTGCGCATGAGCGCGGCCAAGGCGTTCCTGCATCCGGCGCGCAAGCGGCCGAATGTGCATGTGCGCACTCACGCGCATGCGACCAGCATCGTGTTCGAGGGCAAGCGCGCGGTCGGCGTGCGCTACATGAGGGGCGGCCGCAGCGGCACGCCGGTCGAGGTGCGCGCCAGCAGGGAGGTGATCCTCGCCGGCGGCAGCTACAACTCGCCGCAGCTCCTGCAACTGTCCGGCGTCGGCTCGCCCGAGCTGTTGCAGGCGCATGGCATCGAGGTGCGCCACGCGCTGGCTTCGGTGGGCGAGGGATTGCAGGACCATTACGCGCCACGCTCGGTCGCGCGCGTCAAGAACATCAAGACCATCAACGAGCTTCGGCAGGGCTGGCATCTCTGGGTGGAGGCGCTGAAATGGGCGACCACCCGGCGCGGCCTGCTCTCGCTGTCGCCGACCATGGTCTACTGCTTCTGGCATTCCGGCGAGACCGCGGAGAGCTCGGACCTCCAGCTCACCTTCACGCCCGCGAGCTACAAGGAGGGCGTGCAGGGCCAGCTCGAGGACGAGCCCGGCATGACGGTGGCGTCCTGGCAGCAGCGTCCGGAGAGCCGCGGCTATGTCCGCATCCGCTCGTCCGACCCGTTCGCGCCGCCGATCATCCAGACCAACTATCTCGCTGCCGAGCTCGACCGCCGCGTCGTCGTCGCCGGCATGAAGCTGGCGCGGCGGCTCTTGAAGTCGGCGCCGCTGTCGCCCTATTACGACTACGAGGATTATCCCGGGTCCAAGGTGCAGAGCGACGACGAGTTCCTGGCGGCCGCGACGGAGCGCGGCACCACCACCTTCCATCCCGGCTGCACCTGTCGGATGGGCCCGGCGGACTCGACCTGGGCCGTGGTCGACGACCAGCTTCGCGTCCATGGGCTGCAGGGTCTGCGCGTGATCGACGCCTCGATCATGCCGCGCATGATCTCGGCCAATCTCAACGCCTCGACCATGATGATCGCGGACAAGGCGTCGGATTTGATCCGCGGCAAGGCGGCGCCGGAGGCAGTGAAGCTCGCCAGCTACGCCTAGGCGGGCATGCAGGATGGGTTGAGCCCTTCGCGAAACCCATCAATTCGCTGCGGGGCGATGGGTTTCCCGAAGAGCTCAATCCGTCCTCCGGCCCAAGCATCACCTGCTTGTGTTTTCCGGTGCATGGCGTCTGTCCGTGCCGACGATCAGATGTCTCTGCCAGATCAGGAGGCGAGGATGGACGACGAGACGTTTCGTAGCTGGAGCCACCGGGCGGCCGACTGGGCCGTGGACTATCGCCAAGGTCTGCGCAAGCTTCCCGTTCGCGCCCAGACGCCGCCCGGCGTGACGTTCAACGCCGTTCCACCCGACGCGCCTGAAGCGCCGGAAGCGATGGACGCCATCTTCGCGGATTTCGAGCGGATCGTGATGCCTGGCATCACCCATTGGCAGCATCCGCGCTTCTTTGCCTATTTTCCCGCCAATGCGGCGCCGGCGTCGGTCGTCGCCGAGCAGTTCGTGTCGGCGATCGCCGCCCAATGCATGCTGTGGCAGACCTCGCCGGCCGCGACCGAACTGGAAACCCGCGTGCTCGACTGGCTGCGCCGCGCGCTCGGCCTGCCCGAAAGCTTCCAGGGCGTCATCCAGGATTCCGCGTCCTCGGCGACGCTTGCCGCTGTTCTCGTCATGCGCGAGCGCGCGCTGCAATGGGCCGGCAACAGATCAGGCCTGACCGGGCAACCGCGCCTGCGGATCTACGGCTCGGGTCAGGTGCACACTTCGATCGACCGGGCCATCTGGATTTCGGGCATCGGCGACGACAATTTGGTGCGCATCCCCGTTCACGGCGAGAGGCGCAGCCTCGATGTCGCCGCGCTGGATGCCGCGATCGCCGCGGACCGGGAGGCGGGCTTTCTGCCGGCCGGCATCATCGCCAGCGTCGGCGGCACCAGTGTGGGCGGAACGGACGATGTCGCTGCTATCTGCGCGGTCGCGCGCCGCCATGATCTTTATGTGCATGTCGATGCGGCCTGGGCCGGCTCCGCGATGATCTGCCCCGAATTTCGTTACCTGTGGCAAGGCGTCGAGCTGGCCGATTCGGTGGTGCTCAATCCGCACAAATGGCTCGGCGCGCAGTTCGATTGCTCGGCCCATTTTCTGCGCGATCCGGACGGCCTGGTGCGAACGCTCGCCATCCATCCGGAATTTCTCAAGACCCATGGCCGCGACGGCGTCATCAACTATTCCGAATGGAGCGTGCCGCTCGGCCGCCGCTTTCGCGCCCTGAAAATCTGGTTCCTGGTGCGGGCCTACGGGCTGAGCGGCTTGCGCGACATGATCCGCAATCACGTGCGCTGGTCCGAGAAAGTGGCCGGGCGGCTCGCGGCCACGCCCGATTTTCGCGTCGTCACCGGTCCGATCCTTTCGCTGTTCACGTTCAGGCACGAGCCGAAAGGCGTCCCCGATCTCGACGCGCACAATCTTCGCCTGATCAACGCGATCAACGACGACGGACGCATCTATCTCACCCAGACCAGGGTCGACGGACAATTCGTCATCCGCTTCCAGGCCGGCGCCTTCGAGATGGCCGAGGCCGACGCGGACATGGCCTTCGACGTCATCGTCGAGATCGCACGAAGAGTGAGCAGGGATGCGACGGCGGCCTGAGCCGGCGGGCATTCAGCCGCTGCGGTGACTTTGTCGTACCCGGCCCGCGTCTGCCGACGAGGCCATGACGTGGCGGGGCCGCACAGTGGCACGCACCCAAACCCGCCCATTCCGCCGTCACGCCCCGGCTTGCGAGCCCGCCGAAGCCTTCGGCGTAGGCGGGACCGGGGCATCCAGGACGCCGCGGGCTTCTCTGTTCGAACACGTCTCTCTCTCTCTCTCTCTCTGGAATCCTGGATCGCCCGATCAGGTCGGGCGATCACACCGAAAGCACGGGATGGCAGGCGCCTCTTGCATATCTGTCGTGCGAAGATGATCGGCATTGATGCTCGACCGCCCGCAAGCCTCGTGCGAAGTGGGAGCGTGTTCACTGCAGGAATGGCGCGGCTCGCGAGCCCGCGACGATCCTGAAATCCACTTCTCATGAATGAAGCCAAGCCGATGCGGGTCGATGCTCCGTCGCCCGTGAGTGGTGTTCCAGAAGTTTCGATCCCGGCGTGTCGTACAGCGCGCTATTGGCGGCGGACGCGGCCGGTGGATTTCTCGCTGGATTGATCCTCGAAGGCGGAGGGCTGTTGCCGCCGCGGCCGCGCATCGCGATCATCCTGGAGCTGTTGTGGGGCGGAGCATTGACGGTGTTCTCGCTCGCGAACGCCTATTGGCTCGCGATCGCCTTCCTGTTCTTGGCGGGCTTCCTGGAGCTGTCGTTCAACGCCATGGCCCAGAGCCTGGTGCAGCTCAATGCGCCCCTGGAGAAGCGGGGGCGCGTGATCGGCCTGTTCAACATGGCAAGCCTGGGGCTGCGGACCTTCAGCGGCGTCTCCGTCGGCCTGATCGGCAGCTTCGTCGGCATCCACTGGTCGCTCGCGCTGGCGGCGCTCGCGGCCATGACGATCGCCGCGCTGCTGCTGTTGCTGCTGGGACGCACTGGCGGCCAATGATCGGGCGCGTCACCGGATGCGCTCGATCAGGAGCGCCGCAGACAGATCGACGCGAATGACGCAACTCCGACATCTTTGTGGACCACAGCATATCCGACCTCGACGGGATGACTCGTGATGCTCGAATGGTCGGACATCTTTGTGGATGCATCTTCGCTGCGAGGCATACCTCTGTTTCAGCAGTGGCCGAACTCCGTTCGAGGTCGGGTGGCGTTGATAGGCGCATCTGCCTTCGGGGACCTTTTCTTTACTCGCCCTGAAGGCGTCGTTGAACGCCTGGATGTGCTGGAAGGGGGTGTCCATCGCGCAGCGGCGACGTTTGAGGAGTTCAGGCGGCTCATGAACACCCCGAAATGGCAGGAATCGATGCTGCTTACTAAAGGCGTCGCGCTACTGGCAGAGCGCGGGATTGACCGGGGCAGTCAGCAGTTCTATGGCTTCGCGCCACATCCTTCACTGGCCGGCCGGATCGATTGGGCGCACGTGATGCCGCTGGATGCCATCGTATGGCATTCGATCTGTGCCCAGCTTCTCGACGGTCGGACCCACAGCGAATGATCGGGTTGAATCAGGACGTCCGCCAATGTGCTTGCTGGCCCGAGGCTGCTTCTGGGGCGAGACTGCTTCGGTTCTGCTTCCGGCGTCATTCGTCGGGCGAATCACTACGATCCGGACCGCACCCCTCGCCGTCGACTCCGATATCCGGCGCAAATGGCCTGCGCCAAAAGGCGATATTCGTGAACGTTCTCAACGCGAACATCCGCTCCAGGTCGCCACGCTGAATATTTCTATTTCTTTTTTTCAGAATTCGTGCTTTATTCACCGCATCCCGCCTCATGCAGAGGGACGTACGCGTCGTCACGATACGTTGGGGTGGGCTGCGATGGACGTGAGGATGCCGCCGACGAGCGGCGTTCCGCGGACGGCGAAATCGTGTGGTCCTGGCACCGCGACGCTGGCGTCAAGCTTGCGATGATGCTTCGCATCACGCAGGCGACGGGGACAAGAACGCCCGCTCCCCGGGGAGATCACGTATAAGCCGTAACACCATTGCGCAGGGAAGGCCGGGTCAACTCGGCTGAGCCTGTGGTTCCTGCCCCGTGCGTTTCTGTTGCACGGGGGCCATGGGTGCCAGCCGGCACCCGGTCTTCCCTGCGCCCTCTCGTTGCCGGGGGGTATCATGCTTGAAAAACTCGGGCGCAGTCGCGCTGCGGGAATGCGACGTGTGTCGGATCGGTAGGGTGGGCTAATCGTACTGAGTCACAAGAAGATTCAAGCCATTGAATCGACTCGTCTTTGTGCAAATATGGTCGTTTCAAAA
>NZ_JAFAVV010000244.1 GCF_019242285.1 Bradyrhizobium sp. | reverse complement strand
ACGCCGGCTTCGATCGGCCCGGTGGGGCATCGGCGCCTGCCGTCCGCACCTCTCCGGTCTTGTGGCTTCGTGGCGCCATGAGCGGCTTCCCCTGCCTCGTTCAGTTTGAGATCAAATATGACTGACTAGTCAGTCATTGTCAAGACCAATTCCGGCCGGCGAATGGTCCCTCTCTCCGCTCATGCGGCAACCTGCGTCTCAACGTGACCCGGCGGCAAGGCCGGGGAAGCCCGTCTTGGGAGAACGATCCTGTCGCCGCCATCATGCCGCGACTGTGCCAGCCGCCGGCGACGCGAGGCTGATCCAGATCAACCGGCGGCGGGCGCCGCCTCCGCTAGCTGTGAAACTTCAGCCCATCGACGATCTTGTCGATCACCTTGCGCTCGGCGCGGAAGGCGAGGCCGACGAGGTTGAGATCGGCGCGGCCGACCGCCTTCACTGCGGCGCGGTTGGCCTCGTCATGGGTGGTCCTGAACATATCCTCGGTATAAACAGCCGGCGTGACGTTGCGCGACAGCCCCCGGTCGAGCGCGCGCGAGAGCGCGGCGCGGTCGGCGCCATAGATCAGGATCGGCTGCCCGATCAGTGGCAGATATTTCGTGGCCGAACCGTCCTCGTAGGGGGAGCCGACACATTCGGGAAAGGCGGCGGCAATGCCGCCGGCCAGGAACGAAGTGACGTTCAGCTTCTGCCACGCTTCGAGATCGGTGCGGACCACGATCGCGATCTTGGTATCGAACTGCATGATTTCTCCAACGCGTCATTCCCGGGCGCGACAAAAGCCGCGACCCCGCAATCCATAACCACAGGCCGACATTGTTGAGAAGAAATGTCGACCAGCGCGTCAAACAAGCACTGTCGGTGGCTATGGATTCCGGGCCCGGCCCTTAATGACGTCCTTCTGGGAAGAAATCACCCCTTGGCGTCGCAGGCCCAGGCGCGGATCACGCAGGCCTTGCCGCCGAACTTGTAGCACTCGCGGGTGGCTTCGTTGAGCGAGGCGGAGATCCGTTGCCGCACCGCGTAGCCGTGGGCGCCGCAGGGATTGGCCATGTCGACCGCGAACGCGGCGCAGGCGCGCCGCATGATGATGGCCATGCAGTTGCCCTTGCACTGCTTCAGCGCGGCTGTGCGCGCCTCATTCTCGGCAGGATAGTCGAAGGCTTGGCCGTAGGCGCCGCATTTGCCCATTGCAAACGCGCCTGCGGCCAGTGACGGCGCCGGCACGACCGGCAGCAGGATCGAAGCAAGCAGCAGCGTGACGCGAGCGCGCATAGTTTTGCAGGAAAGCAAGGTCCCCTCCCCCGAAGCCAGCGATCGTAAAACTACCGGAACGGAGGTTAGGACTTGGTGAACGGAGGTTGAATTATTCGCGCACGACACCCTGACGGCACGCGCTCAACCGCTGCGTGCGGCCTCCAGCGCCTGCGGCGTGTCGATGTCGAGGAAGGCGCCGTTCCCCTCGACCGGGACCTCGGCCACGGCTTCCGCATGCCTGGCGATCAGATGGCGCGCACCGATGTCGCCGTCGAGCGTCATCAGCTCCTTGAAGAAGCGCCGCGACCACAGCACCGGATTGCCGCGCCGGCCGTCGGCCACCGGCACCACGATCAGGTTGCCGCGATCGGGCGCGAAGGCCTCGATCAGCCGGTCGATCAGATGCGCGTCGATCAGTGGCATGTCGCCGAGACAGACCATCGCACCATCGGCACCGGCCGGCACCGCCGCAATGCCTGCCTTTACCGAGCTGGCCAGCCCGCCGGCAAAATCGGGGTTGCGAACGAACCTGACCCTGAGCCCGGCCAGCGCCTGCTCGACCAGCTCGGACTGATGCCCGGTGACGACGATGACCTCGGAGGCCTTCGAGGCCAGCGCCTGTTCGGCCGCGATCCGCACCAGCTTCTTGCCGCCGAGCTCGGCGAGCAGCTTGTTGGGGCCGCCCATCCGGGTCGAGCGCCCGGCTGCGAGGATGATCGCCACGACCTCGCGATTGCCCTGGGCCTCCGGCTCGGCGCGCGGCTGCGGCCGGGTGACGATCTCCATCAGGAGGCCGCCGACGCCCATGCCCATCAGATCGGCGCGGCTGACCTTCAGGCCCGCGAGCAGGCGCATCAACACCCAGTCAAACCCGTTTTCCACCGGCGAGCGCGCGCAGCCCGGCGCACCCAAGACCGGCACGCCCTTGGCGTTGCCGACCAGGAGCAGATTGCCGGGATCGACGGGCATGCCGAAATGCTCGATGGCGCCGCCGATGTCGGAGATCGCGGCCGGGATCACGTCGCGCCGGTCGGCGATCGCGGACGCTCCGAATACGATGACGAGCTCGGCGCCGAGCGCGAGCACCTCGCCGATCGCGGCCGCGAGCGCGGCCTCCTCGTGCGGCACGCGGCGCTCGGCGATGATGCGGGCGCCGGCCGGCGCCAGCCGCTCCTCGGTGACGCGGAGCGTCTTGTCGATCACCTTGGCCGCGAGCCCCGGCAGCACCGTCGACACCACGCCCACCCGCTTGATGGCGTAGGGCGCGACGCGCAGCACGCCCCGCCCGGCGGCCTTGATCGCGGCGTCGCGCAGCGTGGCCTCGACCCCGAACGGAATGATCTTGACGGTCGCGATCATCTCGCCTTCGACCACCGGCTTGAACGCCGGCAAGGTCGCAAAGGTGATCGCCTCGTCGACGGCATTGATGCGGTCGACCGCGGCGCGGTCGATCACCAGCACGCCCGCGCGTGCGGCAAACAAATTGGCGCGGCCGGTGAACGCGCGCTCGACATGGATGCCCTCGCCGGTGACGGAAGCGGCGATCGAAGCAGCGGCGGTGTCCTCGGAGACGTCGCCCTGCTCCAGCCGCACCACGACGATGTCCTTGACCCCGGCCTTGGTCAGCGCCGCCACCTCGGCCGGACCGATCGTGGTGCCCTTCTTGAGCACCAGCGATCCCTGACGGAGCGTATGGACGGTGACCCCGCCAATCGCCTCGGCCGGGCTGGCAGGACCGAACTTCATGCCGCCGCTTCTTTTTCGGCTCTGGGCAACCGCAGCGCTGCGGTGATCTCGGCCATGATCGAGACCGCGATCTCCGACGGCGAGACGGCGCCGATCGCAAGCCCGATCGGCGCGTGGATGCGCGCGATGTCGGCATCCTTGGCGCCTTGCGCCCGCAGGCGCTCGCCGCGCTTGCCATGCGTCTTCCGCGAGCCGAGCGCGCCGATATAGAAGCAGTCGCACTGGAAGGCGTGCAGCAGCGCCGGATCGTCGATCTTCGGATCGTGGGTCAGCGCCACGAAGGCGGTATAGGGGTCGATGTTGAGCGGCGGCAGCGCGACGTCCGGCCATTCCGCGATCAGCGGCACGTCGGGAAAGCGTTCGGGGCTTGCGAACGCCGTGCGCGGGTCGACGATGGTGACGTCATAGCCGAGCGCCTGCGCGATCGGCGCCAGGGCCTGGCTGATATGGACCGCGCCGATCACGACGAGACGGGCGGTCGGGGCGTAGACGTTGAGGAACAGTTTCTTCCCCGAAACCTCGACCATGCCGCTCTTGCCCATGCGCAGGGCCTTGTCGAACTCGTCGCGCAGCGGATCGGCGGCGAAGTCCTTCAGCTTCACCAGCCGCTGCTCGCCGCTGGCGACATCGGTCACGACAATGGCGGGGCGCCGCGCGGCGCGCTCGGCATTCAACTCGGTAAGCGTCTCGAGCTTCACGGTCAGGCCACCTTCTCGACGAAGACGCGGATGGTGCCGCCGCAGGACAGGCCGACATTCCAGGCGGTCTCGTCGGCGACGCCGAACTCCAGCATCTTGGGTTGGCCCGATTCGATCACGTCCATGGCCTCGGTGACCACCGCGCCCTCGACGCAGCCGCCGGAGACCGAGCCCAGAAAAGTACCGTCATCATTGATGACCAGGCTCGAGCCGGCCGGGCGCGGCGCCGAGCCCCAGGTTTCCACCACGGTCGCCAGCGCCACGCCATGGCCGCCCTTCTTCCAGTCCTCGGCCGCTTTCAGAATGTCCTCGTCGCGATTGAGCATGAACGCCTCCTTCAGGCCACGGAGCGGATATGGCTGCGGTGCTGCACCGGCAGCGGCGACGACAGCGCCCTGATCAGCTCCGCCATCGACGTCAAATTATGCACCGGGCGAAATTCGTCAACGTGCGGCAGCATCATTTTGATACCCTGCGCCTTGGGCTCGAAGCCACCGTACCGCAGCAGGGGGTTGAGCCAGATCAGCCGGCGGCAGGAACGGTGCAGCCGATCCATCTCGAAGGCGAGCCTGGCGTCGGCCTCGCGCTCCAGCCCGTCGGAGATCAGGAGCACGATCGCGCCCTGCCCGAGCAGGCGCCGCGCCCACAGCTTGTTGAAGCTGTGCAGCGAGGTGGCGATCCGCGTGCCCCCGGCCCAGTCCTCCACTGAGGACGAGCAGCTCGCCAGCGCCTCGTCCGGGTCGCGCTGCCGCAGCGCCCGCGTCACATTGGTCAGCCTTGTGCCGAACAGGAACACCGAAACGCGCTTGCGCGCATCGGTGATGGCATGCAGGAAATGCAGGAACAGGCGGGTATATTCGCTCATCGAGCCGGAAATATCGAGCAGCGCCACGATCGGCGCCGGCTTCTCGATCCGCCCGAGCCGGTGGAGGTCGATGATCTCGCCGCCGGTGCGCAGCGAGCCGCGCAGGGTGCGACGCATGTCGAGCCGCAGGCCCCGCGGATCGCGCTGGTAGCGGCGGGTGACGAGCTCGGCCTGCGGCAGCTTCATCTGCGCGATCGCGCGCATCGCCCCGGCGATCTCGGCCGCGGTCATCTGCGCAAAGTCCTTCTTCTGCAGGATCTCCTTGTCGGAGACCGACAGCCGCAATTCCTGCTGTTCGGCCTGCGGCGCCTCCGTCGTCGAGGGCTGGGCGAAGGCCTCCTGCACCCGGCGCGCGGCTGGCGGCGGCTTCTTCTTGGCATGGTCCGGCAGCGGCACCGAATCCAGCATGTGCTTCCATTCCTCGGAGGCGCGGAAGAACAGGTCGAAGGCCTGCCGGAAGATCAGCGCATGCTCGTGGCGCTTGACGAACACGGCCTCCAGCGCGGTGAAGACCTCGGCACGCTTGCCGATGTCGATGGCCTGCAACGCGGCCATGGCGTCGATCACCGCGCCGGGACCGACCGGAAGCCCCGCCGCGCGCAACGCGCGGGCGAAGCCGATGACGTTGTCGGCGATGTTGCCGGTCGGTGGATCGAGGTGGTTGATGGGCATAGGTATCACATTCTCAGTCGTCATTCCGGGATGCGCCGCAAGGCGCAGGCCCCGGAATCATAATCACCGGCTGTGGTCATGGATTCCGGGCTCGCGCGGAGCCTGCCATCGGGCGGCGCTTTGCGCGGACCCGGGGGTCGCGCCCGGAATGACCAAGCTAATTCTCGCTCGTCGCGTCCTTGATCACTTTTTGCAGGCTCTCGCCCTGCATGCGGACGATGTCGTCCTGGTATTTCAGGAGCGCACCGAGCGTGTCGCCGACCACCTGCGGCGTCAGCGACCGCGCGTCGAGCTCGCTCAGGGCCGTCGCCCAGTCGAGCGTTTCGGCGACGCCCGGCGACTTGTAGAAATCCTGCTCGCGCAGCGCCTGCACGAAGCGCACCACCTGCTGCGACAGCCTTGCCGAGATGCCCGGCAGGCGCGACTTGACGATCGCCAGCTCACGCTCGGCCGAGGGATAGTCGACCCAATGGTAGAGGCAGCGCCGCTTCAGCGCGTCGTGGATCTCGCGGGTGCGGTTGGAGGTGATGATCACGATCGGCGGATGCGGCGCCCTGACGGTGCCGAATTCGGGGATCGTGACCTGGAAGTCGGAGAGGATTTCCAGCAGATACGCCTCGAACGCCTCGTCGGCGCGGTCGAGCTCGTCGATCAGCAGCACGGGGGGACCCGCGACATCGGGCTCCAGCGCCTGCAGCAGCGGCCGCTTGATCAGATAACGGTCGGCGAAGATGTCGGCGGCGAGCTGCTCGCGGTCGGTCTCGCCGGCGGCTTCCGACAGGCGGATCGAGATCATCTGCGCCGCGCTGTTCCATTCGTAGACCGCGGAGGCGACGTCGAGGCCTTCGTAGCATTGCAGGCGGATCAGCTTGCGCCCGAGCGCGGCGGCCAGCACCTTGGCGATCTCGGTCTTGCCGACGCCGGCCTCGCCCTCCAGGAACAGCGGCCGGCCCATGCGCAGGGCGAGGTAGGTCACGGTCGCGAGCGCACGCTCGGCGAGGTAGCCGCGCGACGCCAGCAGCTCGAGCATCGCATCGACGGATGCAGGCAGGGCCGGTGTGCTCATGCGGGAGCCAATCCTGGGCGGCGGGCGCTAATCGGCATCACCCTTGTCGGCGTCGGGCTTGTCACTGTCAGGCCTGTCCACCTCAGGCTTGGCGTTCGCGGCCTCGACGGCGCGGCGCGTCAGCACCGCAATCAGGTGCGCGCGGTATTCGGCGCTGCCGTGCAGGTCGCTGTTGAGCCCTTCCGCCGGCACGGTCATCCCTTCCAGCACCTTGGGCGAGAAGCGCTTCTTCAGAGCCTCCTCGAACGCGGTGACGCGGAATACGCCGTCGGAGCCCGCGCCGGTCACGGCGACGCGGACGTCGCTCGGGCGCCGCGCGACGAACACGCCGACCAGTGCATAACGCGAGGCCTGGTTGCGGAACTTGATGTAGGCCGCCTTCTTCGGCAGCGGGAACATGACCCTGGTGATGATCTCGTCGTTCTCGAGCGCGGTCGAGAACAGTCCCTGGAAATATTCCTCGGCCTTGAGCCGGCGCTTGTTGGTAACGATGGTGGCGCCGAGCGCCAGCACGGCGGCAGGATAGTCGGCGGTCGGGTCGTTGTTGGCGAGCGAGCCGCCGATGGTGCCCTTGTGCCGCACGGCGGGGTCGCCGATCTGGCTCGCAAGCTCGGCCAACGCCGGGATCGCCTCGCCCACCGTCGGCGAGGTCGCGACGTCGACATGCCTCGCGGTCGCACCGATCACCAGCGAGCGGCCCTTCACCTCGATCGCATCGAGCCCCTCGATGTGGGAGAGATCGACCAGATGCGGCGGGCTCGCCAGCCGCTGCTTCATCACGGGGATCAAGGTATGGCCGCCGGCGATCAGCTTGGCATCCTCGTTCTTGGTCAGCAGATTGGCCGCCTGCCGGACCGTTCCCGGGCGATGATATTTGAATTCGTACATTGAATATCCCCGGCCGCGCGGCGCGCGGCAACGACAATTATGCCAGGTCGGATTTCGCCATCGCCTTGGCACCGGCGGCGATCGACTGGACGATGTTGTGATAGCCGGTGCAGCGACAGAGGTTGCCCTCGAGCTCCTCGCGGATCGTCTGCTCCGACAGGTCGTGGCCCTTGCGGTGGACCATGTCGACCGCGGTCATGATCATGCCGGGCGTGCAGAAACCGCACTGCAGGCCGTGATTGTCGCGGAAAGCTTCCTGCATCGGGTGCAGCTTGCCGTCGTGCGCCAGGCCCTCGATGGTGGTGATGGTCTTGCCC
>NZ_JAFAVV010000152.1 GCF_019242285.1 Bradyrhizobium sp. | reverse complement strand
ATCCCGCGATTCCGGCCGACCGCCTTCGGGACGAGGACGAGGGCGCGACTGCAAGTCACTGCGCGCGATTGATCCATCAGCGAGCCGCTGCGTCCACCAACAATAAATCTCGCGCAATGTCGCGTGGCCGACACCGCCATCAAATTCTCGTTGCCCAGCGCGAAGTCGAAACCTCGGTGCGTGCCTCGAGTTTCCATCATGACCTGAGTGATCGAATGGAGGCGCCCGTGTACGATTTGCGGATCTTGTTTGCCACGCTTTTGTTCCTCCCTGCATGTCTTCCCGCAAAGGCGCAGGAGGGCAACGTGGAGGTCGGCCGGGGCGTCATCTGTGATAGCGCGGATCAGGTCAGGAGATTCGTCGCCCTGCGATCCGCCGGCAAGGCGCCGGACGCCGCATTGCAAACCGTGAATGAAGACATCAAGGACGCTGGCAGTTGCGGCTTCAGTCTTGTCATGTTCACGAGCGCCGATCCAATCGCCGAGATGTCGGTTCAGGGCAGACCGGTGTCGATCGTGAAGATAACCGTGCACGCGTTCGCCACCGGCTCGGCATGGACGCAGGTATCGCCGGCCGTTCGATACACCGCCGAACCCGAGAAGGGCCGCTTGACCTAGGTTTGCTTCATGGGTCCAAGATTCGGGGTCCAAGATTTGGAGGACGGCATGCCTCTCTTCTTCTGGTTTCCAATGATCATTTTCGGCGGCATGTTGGACGTCGCGGCAGAGGCGGCCGTTCGCAAACCAGGCCGGGAAGGTCCCGTTGCGGAGCGGCGCCCGGACCGGGCCCCGCGCACCGAGCAAGGGCCGATGCGGCCACGACGAGCCCTAGTCGCAACCGCCAATGTGGCCGCGACGGCACGGCACTTGCGGCGGCTCGCAGCCAGGTGAACCACAAAAAATCTTTGCTCTTTGATGGAACTCGCAGAGCCAATCCGCTTTGAGAGTGTGTCTTAGAGGGACATGTTTCCGTCGCAGTGAGGACGCTCTCGTGAGCACAGACGAATGTCTGAGCCATGCTCAAGAATGCTTGGTCATGTCGCGGCAGAGCACCTGTGACCTAAACCGCGAAATGTGGATCAGGCTTGCCGCCGAATGGACCGAGCTCGCAAACGAGCGCAGATCAATCGACCGGCGCCTGCCTCCCGATTGGTCTTATGCTCGCCACTGAGACGGTCGGCCCTTGAATTGATGGAGATGCTGCAAGCGTCAGCCGAGCCACCGAGATGTCGATCATCCCCTTTCTGCGCAACCGAGCGTTTGACCCCGAGGTGATTGAGACGATGTCGGAGGCTTTCCAGCAAGCCCGCGGCACGCTTGGTCTCTCGAAACGAGCGGACCCAATTACTGAAATTGTTGCTAGACACATCATCGAGGCGGCCCAGCGCGGTGTACGCACCAAGACTGGGTTGTACCTCAGCGCCGTCCGTGATTTCAGAGCGAATCCCCGCTGATCCATTGCTGCATATGCGTGGTGGCCCTTGGTGAAGCCTTTTGGCATCACAATGGCGAAATGGCCGCGATGCTGAAGCTTGTGGCACAAAAAAACCGAACCCCGGCGCAGGAGTTCGGTGGTCGGTGGTCGGTGGTTGCGGGGAGTGCAACCTGCTTAACTTACTACTTCGCGCAGCGGCCTAGGTTCGCCTGACAGCTGTGGTCGACGCGTGATTGAGCGGAAACAGGCCTCTCGCGAGCCCGCGAAGATAGCGTCTGGCTGGGCGCCAAGTCCCGCAAAACTGGATAGAATGCGGCCGGATTATTGCAACGATGCCTTCGCGCAGCCCGTTTCCGGTCTCTGTTGCGGCCTTTCTCGAAATCAGCTTCCATTGCCCGACGACCAACCGTCAATTTGGTCGTCAGCATCTCCTGTTGTCGCGGGATGGCCCTCAAATTTCCGGAAGCCAGTCGCATCGACACTGTGGCCTATCCACCGGGAAGGTAAGAACTTCACCCTAAGCGAACAGCCCATCGTTCTTGAGAGAGGTGTCGAAATAACTGCATTGGTGCCCCTGTACCGGGGCCCCCAACATCATCCCTGCCAGCGGTGCGTCCAAGATCGCGGCCACGGCGATACGAGCAAAAGGGGTGAGTGGTTCCTGTGCAGACTACATCAAAGCCGTTGCCGAGCAGCTCAAGAGATTGGGGATCGACGATCCGTGGTCGCTGAACACTCGCAAGACTCGATCAATCAGCGGCTTGCGGATTCTTCACGGACGACTGCTGAAGAATGGAATGAAACGATGCTCGGGCTGGCTTCGATCGGCCAATCATCCGCCAGACGGCGAGCGGCGCAGACCGACCGCGGGGCCCAGGCGGCAGATTAGGCTGGCGTCGAGGCGGCAAGCAGACGGGCGATCTCAAGGGCGAGTTGGGTCTGCGTGTAAGGCTTGGCAAGGCGCGGCAGATCT
>NZ_JAFAVV010000926.1 GCF_019242285.1 Bradyrhizobium sp. | reverse complement strand
TGTGGTGACTGCCGCCTGCGTTCTTTGTTGCAGGCGGGCCATGGGTGCGGCCAGCATCCGGCATTCCCTGCGCCCTCCCCGATTTCGAGGGCGATGCTTTCGCAAACCTCGGACGACTCCCGTCGCGAGAACGCGACCATGTGTCCTCCCCTGTCGCACACCCTCAACTGTCATGCTCCGCGAAAGCGTGGCATCCAGCATCCCTGAGACGTCAGTGCTTGAAGCGATAGGCCGCGGGGTGCTGGATCGCCCGGTCCCGCCTACGCCGAAGGCTTCGGCGGGCTCGCAAGCCGGGCGATGACACCAGTTGCTGTTTGACATGTTAATCGAGTTGACAGGGCGCGAGGATCGTAGGGTGGGCAAAGCGACTTCTTGCGCAGATGCTCGACACGAGCGACGGCGGAAGCGTGCCCACCATTCGCGTCCGTACTGCCGAGACCATGGGGCACGTCGCTTCCACCTTCGCTCATTGAGCTTCGGCGGACGCGGTCGCTCCTTAGCCCATATCCACCGCATTCTCGTCCCTTGGCAAAGCCTGCCCGGCGATTGTATTGACGGAATGACCTGATGGAATTTGGGGGAACAAGCGATGGCGGATGCCGATCTGGACGTGGTGATTCGACGGCTGGCGAAGCAGCAGAACAGGGACATCGTGGCTGCCGCGAAACGCCGGCGCGATCACTATGCCGGCCTCGCCGCCAAGGCCAAGGACAGCGCGACCAAGGAGAAATACCGGCAGATCGCCCGAGCTACCCTGATGCAGGGCACGGCCGCCGCCAAGCGATTGCAGCTTGCCGCCGACAACGCCGCCGACAGCTATGCCCGGTCGATCCGGAATGCGGCCCAGGAGGCCGCCGCCAAGAAGACCGTCAAGAAGGCCAAGACGCCAGCCGCCTAGCTCAACAGCGCCCGTTTCGGCTCGACGATCTCGAACATCCGCGGAAACTCGTCCATCAGGTCCATCAGCTCGGCAAGCCGCATCGGATCGCCGCTGACCTCGATCCTGCCGGCCGCGACCGCTTCCGGCAAGTTCGCCGGCCTGGCGATCACCTCGTCCAGTGTGCTGCGCGCCAGCACGAAGGCGGCATCGGCATGATCGGCCTGCACGCCTTCCGCGTAAGTCAGAGCGCTGTTCTCGAGATTGAGCGCGAAAATCTCGCCGGTGTCGGTGAAGCGCCAGTTCAGCACGACATGCCTCCCCTCCGCGTTGGGTCCGTTGAGCCGTACCCCGAGCACGTCCCACAATTGGGCGGTGCGGAGCGCTGCCAGCGTCTCCCGCGGCATCGCGGTTCGCGGCAATACCTGCGGCATGCCCTGCCTCAGCTCCTGCGCGCCGAACAGATAGGCATTGCGCCAGGTCGCGCTTTCCGAGGCGTACCCCAATTGCTCGAGCGTATCGGCAAGCAGCGCCCGCGCCGCCTTGTTGTCGGGCTCGGCAAACACCAGATGACCGACCGCTTCGGCGACGAAGCGGAATTCGCCCTTGGCAAAATCCGCGCGCGCGCGTTCGAGGATCGCCTCGCTGCCTCCCATATAGGCGACATATTTCCGACCGGCCTCGACCGGCGGCAACGGGTCGAGATGAACCGGATTGGCGTCGTACCAGCCGAGATACTTCTGATAGACCGCCTTCACATTGTGCCGGATGTGGCCGTAATAGCCGCGCGTATGCCAGGCGCCTTCCAGGCTCTTCGGCAGGCGGATGGTCTCGGCGATCTCGCTTGCGGTGAGGCCGTGGTTCATCAGGCGGATGGTCTGGTCATGTGCGAACTTGTAAAGGTCGCGCTGCTGCCGGATCACGGTGTCGATCCGCTCCTTGCCCCACACCGGCCAGTGGTGCTGGCCGCACATCGCCTCCGCCCTGCCGCCCCACAGCTTCAGCGCTTCGCCGAGATATTTCGACCAGGCGAGCGCGTCGCGCACGTCGGCGCCCCGGAACGGCAGCAGATTGTGAAAATTATGCGTGCAGTTCTCCGCCAGATTGAGCAATCGGTAGCGCGCGACGAAGAAATGCATCTCGGCCGGCGCCTCGCTGTTGGGCGCCATCTGGAATTCGAGCTCGACGCCGTCGATCGTGCGCCGATCGCCGGTCGCCATGATCAGGTCGGTCGGGCGCAGCAGCGCGACGGCGCCGGCCGCCATCGTCTTGCCAAGCCCGCAATCGACCTGCCCCTGCGTCCCCTTGGCGAGGAACGGCCCGAACTGGTAGTGCGCCCGCCGCAGCATCGCGGGCCCCGCGATGACGTTCTCGGAGACCGCGTGCTCCATGAACAGGTTCGGCGCGATGATCGGCACCGCGTCGCCGAGCATCGCGTCATCGAGCACGCCGCGGGCGCCGCCCCAGTGATCGGTGTGGGTGTGGGTGAAGATCACGGCCACCACCGGCTTCCGGCCGCGGTGCTTGAAATAAAGCTCCAGCGCCGCACGGGCGCCTTCGGCCGAGGTCAGCGTGTCCACGACGATGACGCCGGTGTCGCCCTCGATCAGGGTCATGTTGGCGATGTCGAGCCCGCGCACCTGGTAGACGCCTTGCACGACCTCGAACAGGCCGTGATGCATGTTGAGGCGCGACTGCCGCCACAGGCTCGGATTGACGGTTGCCGGCGCCTCGGCCGCGTCCAGGAAGCCGTAAGGCTCGAGGCTCCAGACCGTCCGCCCCTGGGCCGTAACGATCTTCGCATGTTCGATGGTGCCGAGGAAGCCGCGCGCGGCATCGTCGAAATCAGCGGTGTCATCGAACGGCAGTGCCTGCTGCATCGCCCGGTTCTGGGCAATGACCGCAGCCGACGCCGCCTTCGCGCTCTCCTTCGCTTCAACCTCGGCGTTGCACATGGTCCCCCTTCCTTGAAAAATCCGGTGTCAGGATGCCCGGGGCGAGATGGGGCGCGTCCGCGATCGACGGCTCGAATCCATGGTTCCCGTGGGAATACCGGATGTTTTCAAATGTCGATGAAATTGAAATCCTGTTTCGGCTGGATGGTGTCTCCTTGATGCGCACTTTGCAACCTATGCTGGCGGCACGGCCTCGATCGCCACACCTCTTGGGCCGGATTTCATCGATGCCCTGGAGCTCGCGCGCAGCATCCGCGCGCTGGCCGCGGGCGCGCAGCGCCTGTCGGAATGACCGCCCGCGGCGGTCACTTCCGCACCTTGCTGGCGTCCATCTTGATCGAGGGATCCAGCATCTTCGTGGTGAACGCAGTCTCGACGTCGAACGGCTTCTCCATGCCGAGATAGGTCTGGACCAGTTCGTAGTCCTTCTTCATGCGCGCGCCATCGATCCAGCCCAGCGCCCTGGTCGTGGTGAACTCGTCGGTCATCAGGAACTTGATGCGCTCCCACTGCCGCTCCTGGTTCTCCCGGTCGAGCCCCGACACGTTGTCGAGCAGCGCCTTCAGGCAGGGCGCGACGTCGGCGACGCAGGCGGCGAAGGCCTTCTGGCTGATCCTGACGAAATCCTCGACCAGCTTCGGGTTCTTCTGCAGGTAGGCACCGTTGACGATCAGCGAGTTGCCGTAAGGGTTGAGCCCGATGTCCTTCCAGTTCAGGTAGCCGAGATCGCCGCCGAACTCGATCACCTTGAGGTCGTGCTCGTTGTAGAAGTCGCTGATGATGTCGACGGTGTGGCTCTTCAGCGCCGCAATCTTGGCGGTCGGGCCGACATTGACGAAGTTCACCGCGTCGGGCGCGATTCCTGCCGCCTTGGCGAAAGCCGGCCACATCACCCGCGAGGCGTCGCCGGGCGGGTTGCCGATCTTGTGGCCGGCGAAATCCTTGACCCCGTTCACGCCGTAGCTCTTCAACCAGTAGAAGGTCTGCCCGGTGTTGGCGTAGACGCTCATCAGCGCCACCAGGTCGGCGCCCTTGCTGCGCGCGACCAGGGCGGTGGCGAGATCGGCGATGCCGAAGGGCGAACCGCCGGAGCCGACCTTCAGCGCCGAGACGCCCGAACCCCTGCCCGACTCGATGGTAAGGTCGATGCCGGCCTGCTCGTACCACCCTTGCGCCTTGGCGTAGTAGAATGGCGAATGGTCGGCCGTCGGCGTCCAGTTGAGCGTCAGGTTGACGGTTTCCGCGGCATGCGAGGATGCCACCGACATGAACAAGGCAAGTGCCCACCCCGCAACGCCACCACGCTTCATGTAACGCCCCTTTCCTGCAACGATCACTTGTCGATCGATATCCGCAGCGCTACCAATGCAACAGGCCCCCGGAGTGATGTCAACTGTCTGGTTGGAAATGCCCATTAGATCATCAAGACGACGGACGAACGGACCATCGAACGGCGGCGAACCGCGGCGGCGCAACCCGGAGGCGACCCGAAAGAAGCTCCTGGCGGCGGCGCGGCGGGAATTCGCCGCCGGCGGGCTTGCCGGCGCCCGGGTCGACGAGATCGCGGCCCGCGCCGGCGTCAACAAGCAGCTTGTCTACCACTACTTTGGCGACAAGGATGCACTCTATCTCGCGGTCCTCGAATGGGTCTATGAGGAGATACGGGAGCAGGAGCGCAAGTTCAAGCTGGAGGGCCTGCCGCCCGAACGCGCCATCCGCAAGTTGATCGAGGGCTCGTTCGACCATCTTGCCGCGCATCCCGACTTCATCACGCTGCTCAACGACGAGAACCGCGGCGGCGCCAAGCACGTTCGCGGCTCCCGCCGGCTTGAAGCCATGCATTCGCCGCTCGTCAGCTTGGTCTCCAGGATTCTGCAGGAAGGCGTGCGCAGCGGCGTGTTTCGGCGCGGCGTCGATCCGGTGCAGCTCTATATTTCGATTGCAGGCCTGTCCTATTTCTTCTTCTCCAACGCGGCGACGCTGTCGGCGATCTTCGGCAAGGATTTCCGGAGCCCGTCCGCGCGACGTGCCCGGCGCACGCATGTCGTCGACCTCGTGCTGCAGTCACTCCGGCCCTAATCAACCGGATGGTGGAAACTGCCGAAATCCCGCGCTAGACTGCGGCGCGGCGAAAGGAGCATCTGTGGCTGGAGATGGGGGACGATCGGCGCGGTCGGTTGCGATCGTCCTGTCTGTGCACATCGGCGTGGTCCTGCTGTGGCAGATCCTGGTCGACCTGTTCGAGGTGCCCAGATTCATCCTGCCCTCGCCGTTCGCCGCGCTCGCGACGCTCGGCGCCGCAAAATATGCCTGGGCGTCCAATCTGCTGGTGACGGGCGCCGAAATCCTCGGCGGCTTCGCGCTCGGCGCGCTGGTCGGGGTGGCGCTCGCCGTCATCTTCACCTGGTCGCCGCTGGTCAGCCTGCTGCTGCTTCCGCTGTTCGTCACGCTCAACATGATCCCGAAGGTCGCGCTCGGGCCGCTCATCATCGTCTGGTTCTCCTACGGGATATTTCCGAACATCCTGATCGCCTTCTCGATCTGCTTCTTCCCGATCCTCTTGACCACCGCGCGCGGGCTGCGCGAGGTCGAGCCCGATCTGCTCGACCTCGTCAAATCGCTGCGCGGCTCGCGCTG
This sequence comes from Bradyrhizobium sp., assembly GCF_019242285.1. GTDB lineage: Bacteria > Pseudomonadota > Alphaproteobacteria > Rhizobiales > Xanthobacteraceae > Bradyrhizobium. The sequence goes on along the minus strand of NZ_JAFAVV010000926.1, from coordinate 6,850 downwards.
GACGCTGTTTCGCAAGATCCAATTGCCGGGCTCGCTGCCCTACATCTTCTCGGGCATGAAGGTCGGCGCCATCCTGGCGGTGGCCGGCGCGATCGTCGGCGAATTCATCGCCTCCGACCGCGGGCTCGGCTACCTCATGATCCAGGTGCAGTCCGCGCTCGACACGCCGGCGATGGTGATGGCGGTGGTGTTGCTGACCCTGCTCGGCGTCGGCCTGTACGGCCTCGTGCTCGGCCTTGAACGATGGCTCGTGGTGCGCGACATTCGGCTGCAATAAGGAACGACGATGCTGCTCTCGCGCGAGACCCTGCCCAAGACCATCGACGACATCGCCGCCCTCGACGAACTGCTGTGCCGGCCGAGCCGGGCGCTGATCGACGATCTCGACAAGGTCGACGGCGACATCATCATCCTCGGCGTCGCCGGCAAGATGGGGCCGACGCTGGCGGGGCTCGCCAAGGCCGCCTCGCCGCACCGCCGGATCATCGGCGTCGCACGCTTCAGTGACAGGGACACCGAGGACTGGCTGAAGGCGCGCGGCGTCGAGACCATCCAGTGCGACCTGCTCGACGAGGCCGCGATCCGTGATCTGCCCAAGGCACCGAACGTCGTGTTCATGGCCGGACGCAAGTTCGGGGCCGAAGGCGACCTGGCGCTGACCTGGGCGATGAACGTGCACGTGCCGGCGCTGGTGGCGCAGGCGTTCAGCCGATCGCGGATCGTGGCATTCTCGACCGGCTGCGTCTATCCGTTCGTGCCCGTCGACGGCAGCGGCGCCGACGAGAGCATGCCGCCGGACCCGCCCGGCGAATATGCGCAATCCTGCGTCGGCCGCGATCGCATGTTCGAATATTTCTCGCAGCAACTTGCAACGCCCGGCCGGCTGTTCCGCCTGAATTATGCGATCGACATGCGCTATGGCGTGCTGCACGACATCGCCAGCAAGGTGCTGAACGGCACGCCGATCGACCTCAGCCTGGGCCATGTCAATTTCATCTGGCAAGGCGATGCTGCGTCGCAGGCGCTGCGCTGCCTCGCGCACTGCGAAATACCGACCTCTCCGATCAACGTCAGTGGCCACCAAATTCTCGCAGTCCGCGACCTGGCGCTGGAACTTGGCGCGCTGCTCCACCGCGAACCGCTCTTCGTCGGCAAGGAGGAGCCGACGGCATGGTTGACCGATACCTCTCAGGCGGTGAAATTGTTCGGCCTGCCGGTCGTCGACACCGCGCAACTGATCGTCTGGACCGCGGACTGGATCAGGCGCGAGATGCCGAGCCTCGGCAAACCGACCAGATATGAGGTGCGCGATGGCCGTTACTGAGCAGGTTGCCGTTGGAACGATCGGAACGCTGAGCCCGGACGATGCCGCCGCCGGGCTCGCGCTGTCGACCGAAGCACAGTGGAACCAGAACGAGGCCGACTGGCTATTCTTCCTGAACCGAGCCAGGGTGTTCGGCGCGCGCGACCGCAATGGCCGCGTCGTCGCCAGTGCCGCGCTGCTGCCCTACAGCCTGAGCGACGCCTGGATCAGCATGGTGCTGGTGACGGCGAGCTGGCGCCGGCGCGGGCTTGCGACGCGGCTGGTCGACACCTGCCTCGATACGGCGGGAAAGCTCGGCCTCACCTGCTGGCTCGACGCAACCCCCGCGGGCGCCGCGGTCTATGGTCCGCTCGGCTTTGTACCGACGATCGAGACCCGACGGCTGCGACGCGAGGCGGGGGGCGCGTCAAGTTCGAACGGCAAGCTTCCGTCGGGGGACCTCGATGCGTTGATTGCCCGGGACCGCCAATCGATGGGGTTCGACCGCGCCAAGCTGCTGCGTGAGCTCGGCGGACGCACCGGCTCGCGCTGCGTCGCGAAAGACGGCGCCATGGCATTGATCCGCGATGGCCGCACCGCGCGCCATATCGGACCGCTCTACGCGAACGACTCCGCGCGTGCGCTCACGCTGATCCGTGACATCGCCGCCCATGAGCGTGAGCCGCTCCTGATCGACGCGGTTGCCACGCATGACGAGTTCCTGAACGGCCTGACCGGGAGCGGCTGGACCATCGAACGGCCATTCCAGCGCATGCGCTTTGGCCAGCCCCATACGCAAGGCACTGAATTGCCGTTTGCGGTCGCCGGCCCGGAATATGGTTAGGGACAGCCGATGCACCGCGACGAGATGAACTCCGAGGTCCGGCGGCTGATCGCCGAGGGCACGGTGCTGCCGGCGCATCCGCTGGCGCTCGATGCGAACCGCAAGCTCGATGTCGCGCATCAGCGGGCGCTGACGCGCTATTACATCGACGCCGGCGCCGGCGGGCTCGCGGTCGGCGTTCATACCACGCAGTTCGCGATCCGCGAGGTCGGCCTGTACCGGCCGGTCCTGGAGCTCGCCGCCGCAACCGCCTCCGGCTGGACCGGGCGGCCTTTGGCGCTGGTCGCCGGTCTCGCCGGCCCGACACGGCAGGTGCTGGCGGAGGCCGATATCGCGCGCAGCATCGGCTATCACGCCGGCCTGCTCAGCCTGGCCGCGATGAAGCAGGCGTCCGAGGACGAGATCGTCGCGCATTGCGCGGCGGTGGCGCGCGAGATTCCGCTGGTCGGCTTCTATCTGCAACCGGCGGTCGGCGGCGTGATCCTGAGCGCGAATTTCTGGCGGCGCTTTGCCGAGATCGACAACGTCGTCGCCATCAAGATCGCGCCCTTCAACCGCTACCGTACGCTCGACGTGTTGCGCGGCATCGCGGCGGCCGGCGCGCTCGACCGCGTCACGCTCTATACCGGCAATGACGACCACATTCTGCTCGACCTCAGCTTGCCCTTCGATCTCCGTGACAATGGCGTGACGGTGCGAACGCACATCCGCGGCGGCCTGCTCGGTCACTGGTCGGTCTGGACCCAAAGCGCGATCGGGCAATTCGAGCGCTGCAAGGCTGCACGCGGCAAGGAAACGCTGCCGGCCGACCTGCTCGCGCTCGATGCCCGCGTCACCGATTGCAACAGCGCCTTCTTCGACGTGGCCAACAATTTCCACGGCTGCATCGCCGGCTGTCACGAGGTGCTGCGGCGGCAGGGATTGATGGCGGGCATCTGGTGCCTCGATCCCAAGGAAGGGCTGAGCCCCGGCCAGCTCGAGGAGATCGACCGTGTCTATCGCGAGCACACCGATCTCAGCGACGACGACTTCGTCGCCGCCCATCTCGACAAATGGCTGGCATGACGGCCGAGACCCCCTTCATCAGCCTGCGCAACGTGCGCAAGGTTTATCGCGCGGCAGATGCCGAGTTTCTCGCCGTCTCCGACGTCACCATGGACGTGCGCGAAGGCGAACTGGTGTCGCTGGTCGGGCCTTCCGGCTGCGGCAAGACCACGATCCTGAAGATTCTGGCGGGCCTGCATGCCGCCGACGGCGGGGACGTCACGATCGGCAACGCTGCGACACCGTTCGATCCCGGGCGCGATATCGGCATGGTGTTCCAGCAGGCGCTGCTGCTCAAATGGCGCACCATTCTCGACAACGTGCTGCTGCCGGCGGAGATCGTCGGGTTGCCGATCAAGGCGGCGCGAGGCCGCGCGCGCGAACTGCTGAAGCTGGTCGGGCTCGCAGGCCACGAGGACAAGTATCCGCAGCAGCTCTCCGGCGGCATGCAGCAGCGCGCCGCGATCGCGCGCGCCTTCGTCCATGACCCCAAGCTGATCCTGATGGACGAGCCGTTCGGCGCGCTGGACGCGTTGACGCGCGAGCAGATGAACCTGGAGATGCTCCGCATCTGGCGCGAGAGCGGCAAGACCATCCTGTTCGTCACCCATTCGATCCAGGAGGCGGTGTTCCTCGCCTCGCATTGCGCCGTGCTGACCGCGGGCCCGGCGCGGATGGCGGAATATTTCCCGATCGAATTGCCGTTTCCGCGCGCGCTGCCGCTGAAGACGTCGGACGAATTCGGCGTCTATGCGCGGCGCATCTACGCGCGGCTTGGGCTCGGCACGGGCTGAGACCGGATGATTAGCGGAACGGGAGGAAGGGCACATGGATCTCGAGCTCAAGTCCAAGACGGCCGTAGTAACCGGAGCGAGCATCGGGATCGGCCGCGCCATCGCCAAGGGACTGGCACAGGAAGGCGTGCACGTTGTCGCGGTGGCACGGCGGAAGGAATTGTTGGACGGACTCACGCGGGAAGTCAGAGATGCCGGCGGCGCCGTGACTCCGCTGGTGCAGGACATCGTTGCCGAGGATGCCGCCGAGAGGCTCGCGGCCGCGGCGATCGCCGAGCTTGGTCATGTGGATATCCTGGTCAACAATGCCGGCGGCAGCAGGCCGTTGCCGGTCGACGCGCCCAACAGCGCCTGGGACGAAGCCATCGCGCTCAATTTCACCAGCTATCGCAAGCTCGCGCACGCGCTGCTGCCGCAGATGATCGAGCGCCGCTGGGGCCGGATCATCAACATCACCGGCAAGTCGGAGCCGGAAGGATTGAACGCCGCTTTCGCGGCCAAGGCCGCCGTGCATGCCTGGACCAAGGGCCTGTCGCGCGAGATCGGCGAGCACGGCATCACCGTCAACTGCATCCCGCCCGGCCGCATCATGAGCGAGCAAATCCGCCGCAACTATCCCGAGGACTATCGCAAGAAATTCGCAGAGGAGGAGATTCCCGTCGGCTATTGGGGCGAGCCCGAGGATCTGGCGGCCTTGGCCATTTTCCTCGCCTCGCCGCGTGCGCGCTACATCACCGGCACGGTGATCCCCGTCGATGGCGGCCTTCGCCGCTACCAGTTCTAGCGTGCTGCCCCGCTACTCGTCGTTCACCGGCGAGGTGATCACGAGAAAGACGAGGTCGACGAGGCCCGTGTTGGAGATGGCGTGCTCGACACCCGGCGGCAGGAAGATCACGTCGTGCTTGCGCACCACGTGGTTCTTGCCCGCAATTTCCATCAGCCCCTCGCCCTCGAGCACGTGATAGACCTGCTCCTGGACCTTGTGCTTGTGCCGCGCCACATGGGCCATCGGCTGATACATCGAGATGCGGTAGTCGAGATGGGCTGAGCCCGCGGTCTCCGGCATCACCAGCGGCTTCGACAGCGCGCCGCCGAAATGATTGGGGAATTCCCGCCACGGCACTTCGGCGATGTTGCGGATGAAGGCGCCGTCGTTCTCGGAAGACATGTTGCTTGCCCTTCTCCCTCCGGGATTTGCAGCCACCCGATCAGGTCACGAGCGCGCCGCCGTCACCACGATATGGTCGACCGCGCCCGACTTGCGAAACAGCGCGGCGACGCTCTCGTCGTCGGTGACGTCGACGGGAATGGCTGAGACCTTCAGCTTCGCCGCGAGCTCGTCGAGCCGGGTCGCATTGCGCGATGCGATCGTGACCTCGGCGCCCTCGGCCTTGGCGAGCTCGGCGGTCGCAAGCCCGATGCCGGACGAACCACCATGACGACAACCTTCTTGCCTGTCAGCTGCATTTCCTATCCTCGATTATCAAGCCGGCTGATAGCGCGTGCCGATGCCGGCTTTGCTTTGCCCGAGACCGGGCAGCTCCCACACGCCGGCACCGGCCGGATTGACGTCGGCGGCGATATCGATATCGATCAGATACGGCTTGTTGGCGGCGATGCCCTTGCGGATGGCATCACCGATATCGCCGGCGCGATCGACGCGCACGCCTTCGACGCCGCAGGAGCGCGCCATCGCGGCGAAATCCGGATTGTAGCGCTCGCCGGTCTTCGGATCATGGAAGTCGGTCGCGAGTTCGCGGCCACCGAGATAGCCACGCTGCAAGCCGCGGATCGAAGCGTAGGCGTAGTTGTTCCAGACCACCCAGACCACCGGCAGATCGTATTCCACCGCAGTGCCCAGCACATTGGCATGCATGAAGAAGGCACCGTCGCCGCACACCGAGACGCAGGGCCGGTCAGGGGCCGCAAACTTCGCTCCCATCACGCCGGCGACGCCGAAACCCATCGGGCCAAAGCCCATCGAGCCGATCAGCGAGTCCGGCCGCCTCGGCTTGCAGAAGCTGAGCAGCCAATTGTGATGAACGCCGATGTCGCTGACCAGAATCGCGTCCTCCGGCAGCGCCTTGTCGATTTCGAGCGCTGCGCGCTGCGGATTGACGGGAGTCGAGTCATCCGAGAAGCCAGGCGCGACAAACTTGTCCCATTCCTGACGATAGACGTCGATCTGCGCCAGCCACTTCTTGCGCGCATCCGCCTTGCCATTGAGATCGGCGCGGCGATCGAGCTCGGCATGGATCTGCCGCAGGAAGGTGCGCACGTCGGCCATCAGGCCGAGCGCGACCGGATAGTTGCGGCTGATCTCCTCGGGGTCGATGTCGACATGGATGAGCCTGGTCGGCGGAATGGTGAAGGAATAGCCGGGGATCCACGAGCTCGAGGTGCGGTCATCGAAGCGTACGCCGAGCGCGAGCAGCACGTCGGCTTGGCGCGTGGCGTGATTGGCCTGATAGTGGCCGGCGCGAGCGACGAGGCCGAGCGCGAGCGGATGGTTGACGTCGAGCGCGCCGAGCCCGCTCGCCGAGGCCGCGACCGGAATCTGCAGCCGCTCGGCGAGTTTCTTCAGCTCTTCGGCGGCGCCGCCATAGCGCACGCCCTGCCCGACCAGCATCACCGGGCGCTCGGCCGCAAGCAGCATGTCGACCGCCCTCACCACGCCGTCCGGGTCGGCGCCACAGCGGCTCGATACGTTGGCGTTCCAGGCGATCGCGTTCGGCGCCTCCTCGGCGGCCTGCTCCATGAACACGTCGAACGGGACGTCCAGTACCACTGGACCGGGGCGACCGGTCACCATCGTCTTCCAGGCCTGCCGCACCGCGAGCGGCACCATCTCGCCGCGCGTCGGCT
>NZ_JAFAVV010000918.1 GCF_019242285.1 Bradyrhizobium sp. | reverse complement strand
GCTGGCCGACACCAACCAGCTCGCGGCCGAAAGCCAGGCGCTCTCGACCCGGCAGTCGATCGCGGTGTCCGCGCTCGCGCTCGCCAACCAGTCGCAGGCGAGCGTGCTGCAGCTGCTGCGCTGATATTCGAGGACAGCGAAGGGATGCGGGCGGCGGGGGAAACCCCGCCGCTTCCGCTTTTGCGCGGCGCTCACGCGCCGGGTTTGAAGTCGGTCGCACCGCGCGGCGGAGGGAGGGATTTTCGGTAAGGATTCATTAACCCAACTATTTAAACCGCCATTAACCTTAATTTAAGCGAGTCTGCCTAGAACTGCAATTGGTTAACTAGGAAGGTTCGACACATGTCCGGTATAGTTCTTACCGCGGCGGTTCGCCAGAACTTGCTCGCGCTGCAGTCGACGGCCTCGCTGCTCGCGACGACGCAAAACGATTTGGCCACCGGGAACAAGGTCAACACGGCACTCGATAACCCGACCGAGTTCTTTACGGCCCAATCGTTGAACAACCGCGCGGGCGACATCGCGAACCTGCTGGACGGCATCAGCAACGGCGTGCAGGTGCTGCAAGCGGCGAACACCGGCCTCACTTCGTTGCAGAGCCTGGTCGCCAATGCCCAATCGATCGCCCATCAGGTGCTGCAAAGCCCGACCGGTTACGACACCAAGTCCAACGTGTCGTCGGCGGTGATTCCCGGCGCAACCGCCCAGAACCTGCTCGGCAACAACACCAACGCCGCGGTGACCGGCAGCACAGTCACCAACGACAATCTCACGAGCGCCGCAAACATCACCAGTTCGACCAAGCTGTCGGGCACCGCGACCTCCACGTCGAACGACCTGTCCTCGGGCATCACCGTCGGCGATACGCTGACGGTCGACGGCACGACCTTCACTTTCGTGGCCGGCAACGTCTCAGCCGGCACCAATATCGGCGTTGGCGACACCGTGGGCAACCTGCTGTCGGCGATCGACGCCGTCACCGGCACCAGCGTGGCCTCGTCGGTCGCGAGCGGCCAGGTCGTCCTCAATACCGGCATCACCCACAACCTGACCCTGGCGGGCAGCGCGCTGGCCAAGCTCGGCTTGAGCGTCGGCACCACCAATGTCGGCCCACCGCAGTTGAGCGGCAAGATCCTGACGATCGCCGCGACCGGCGGCGGCACGCCGACCAGCGTCACCTTCGGCACCGGCCCCGGGCAGGTCTCGAGCCTGAACGCGCTCAATACCGCGCTGGCCGCGAACAATCTGCAGGCGAGCGTCAGCACCACCGGCGTCATCAGCATCATCACCTCGAACGACGCGGCGTCGTCGACGATCGGTGCGCTGGGCGGCACGGCGACGCTGTCCGGCCAGGCCTTCAACGGTCTGACCGCGCCGGCGCCGGTCGCCAACGCTGATTCGCAGGCGACCCGCGCCAACCTGGTCGCGCAGTACAACAACGTGCTGGCGCAGATCAACACCACCTCGCAGGACGCTTCATTCAACGGCGTGAACCTGTTGAACGGCGACACGCTGAAGCTCGTGTTCAACGAGACCGGACGATCGACGCTGAACATCCAGGGCGTGACGTTCAACGATGCCGGCCTCGGGCTCGCGACCTTGACCGCGGGCACCGACTTCCTGGACAGCAATTCGGCGAACAATGTGCTCGCATCGCTCGACAGCGCCTCCACCACGTTGCGTTCGGAAGCTTCCGCCCTCGGCTCGAATCTGTCGATCGTGCAGATCCGCCAGGACTTCTCCAAGAACCTGATCAACGTGCTGCAGACCGGTGCGTCGAACCTGGTGCTGGCCGACACCAACGAGGAAGCGGCCAACAGCCAGGCGCTGTCGACGCGGCAGTCGATCGCAGTGTCCGCGCTCGCGCTCGCCAACCAGTCGCAGGCGAGCGTGCTGCAACTGCTCCGCTGATATCGGCAGCAAACCACATAGGCGGCGGCGGAACGGCTCCGCCGTTTTGATTCGTATTCGATCGATCGACAGAACCGCGATCCGCTTCAATCCGAAGATGTACGACCGTGTCCATAACCGTATCTTAAGGGCGGCGACGTACAACAACTGCGCGGTTTCTCCGCTTCTGTAAGCGTAAAGTCCGAGGTCAGTGGATGTCCCATGCTGCTCAAGCCTACGCACGCACGTCGCAAACGACGGCCTCCCCAAGGGAAATCGAAGCGCAGGCGCTGCTGAAGGCGGCGAGACAGTTGCAGGAAGTCCAGTCCAACTGGAGCGGCCTCGACAACAAGGCCTACAAGGCGCTGATGTTCAATCGCCGCCTGTGGTCGATCTTCATGACCGAGGCCGAGGCGAGCAACAATCCGCATCCGCTCGAAGTGCGCCAGCAGATCGCCAATATCGGCATGTTCGTGCTGACCCGCACCATCGAGATCCAGCTCGAGCCGGCGCCGGAGAAGCTGAAGCCGCTGATCGACATCAACTGCAACATCGCCGCGGGTCTCGCCGGCCGCCGCTGACGCGGGCGCCGGCCGAGCCGGCCGGCGCATCATCCCCTCTCGAAACAAGCAGTCCGGTCAGGCCGTCACGTCGGTCGGGACGACGCGCTTCGGCGTTCCCTTCGCGAGATCCAGCGAGTGGAAATAGGCGCGGCGGCGCAGCACCGCCTCGTCGGGATACTGATCGACCACCTGCGTCGTCTTGTCGTCGACCACCTGGTAGACCATGGTGCCCGCCGAGCGATCGAAATAGGCCTGATGCGAATCGTAGCTTGCGACCTGTACGTCATTGCGCACGGGCGCGCTCGTATCCGCCGCCGTTACGCTCTGACTGGCCGGCAGCACGGTCGCGACCGCCTGCGTGGCCGCCTGGCTCTGGGGCAGCACGATCGACGAAGGTGCCGGCGCCCCCACCGGCCTGATGCTGAAATCTGTACTCATCGCAGCCTCCTGCTGCCGAACTGAGACTCAATTCCCCACTCCTTCCCGATCGCAACTATGACTCGCAGATTTCAACGTTCTGTTAGAGAACGCGGTCAACGGCGCCCTAACGGTGTCGGGCGCATTCGATTAGACTTTTAACGATCCTCGCGCAGCTCGCGCGAAAACTCAGAGCGAGCGGCTGACCGACAGCGGCGTCAGATGGCGCGGGCTCGGCGCCGCGCGCTGGCCCGCGGCCGTGTAGGTGTTCGGGATGTTGCGGCGCTGCATCTCCGCATTGACGCCGCGCACGATGCTCTCGGAGACCGCGTGCGCGGTCGCGAGCACCTGCAGGTTGACCTGCAGCATGGAGCGGAACACGTCGTGGTGCCGGTGCAGCGTGGCGAGCAGCTCCGGCGCCTGCGCCTGCAGGAATTTGTGGCTCGCCTTGAGCTGCGCGAGCGTTGCGACATAACGCTTCGACAATTCGCTCTTCTGCGCGCCCAGCGTCATCGCCTCGCGCAGCTTGCCGGCGCGGACGAGCTCGGTCTCGCGCTCGATCAAGGAGAGCAGGGCGCTCATCACATCCATCAGCCCTTGCGCGAGCTTGCGCGCCTCGGCCGCGTTGGTGACGGCGGGTGCGATGGCTTGCGTCGGTTGCCGTTGCGCCGGAGCATTCATTGCGTCTTTCCCTTCAACTCTTGCTTACGCGTTTCGCCTGCTGCACGATCAGCTCGCGGTACACCGCGCTGGAAATTCCGATGCCGCCGGATTTCGCGAAGGACTTCGAATATTGCTCCACCAGCATCGAGCGCCAGACGCCGGTGCCCGGCGTGCTGCCGAACGGACCATCGCCCTCGAGGCCGGTGGTCATCTGCGAGAACATCGAGTTGAGGAACATCGCCTCGAAGTCGGTCGCGGTCGATTTGGCCTTGGCCTGCGCCTGCGGGGTGACCTTCTGGAGCGCCGCGGCAAACTCGAAATCCGGCCGGCCGTTGATCACGGTGGGCGAGAAGTCGGCGGCAGAGGCGCCGGTGCGGGCGCTGAGAGGGCTCACCTGCATCACATCACCTCGATGTCGGCTTCGATCGCGCCGGAAGCCTTGATCGCCTGCAGAATGCCGATCATGTCGCGCGGCCCGATGCCGAGGCCGTTGAGGCCGTCGACAAGTTGCTGCAGCGAAACGCCGTTCTTGACGACGGCGAGCTTCTTGCCGTCCTCGGAGACCGAGACGCTGGAACGCGGCGTCACCACGGTCCGGCCGCGGGCCAACGGGTTCGGCTGGCTCACCTGCGGCGATTCGGCGATGGTGACGGTGAGATTGCCCTGCGCCACCGCCACCGTCGCGACCCGGACGTCGCGGCCCATCACGATGATACCGCTGCGCTCGTCGATGATGATCTTGGCGGCGAGATCCGGCTCGACCTGGAGCTGCTCGATCTCGGTCAGGAAGGCCACGACATTGCCCTTGAATTCCGGCGGGATCGCGAGCTGCACCGTGGAAGGGTCGACCGGCTCGGCGGTCTTGACCCCGAGATAGTCGTTGATCGCGGCCGCGATCCGCTTGGCGGTGGTGAAGTCTGCGTTGCGCAGCGCCAGCCGCACGTTCGGCAGGCGGTTCAGCGCGAACTCGATCTCGCGCTCGATGATGGCGCCATTGGCGATGCGCCCGACGGTCGGCACGCCGCGCACGATCTTGGCGGCCTCGCCCTCGGCCTGGAAGCCGGAGATCGCGAGCGACCCCTGCGCCACCGCATAGACATTGCCGTCGGCGCCGAGCAGCGGGGTGACGAGCAGGGTGCCGCCCTGCAGGTTCTTGGCGTCGCCGAGCGCCGAGACCGTGACGTCCATCCGCGTGCCCTGGGTCGCGAACGGCGGCAGGTTGCCGGTGACCATGACGGCGGCGACATTGCCGGTGCGAATGGTGGCACCGCGGATGTTGACGCCCATCCGCTCCAGCATCGCCTGCAGCGACTGCTTGGTGAAGGGGATGTTGTTCAGCGTGTCGCCGGTGCCGTTCAGGCCGACCACGAGGCCATAGCCGATCAACTGGTTTTGCCGCACGCCCTCGATATTGGCGAGGTCCTTGATTCGCGACGTCGCGGCCGCCGGCGCGCCTTGCGCGACCAGCGTCACGAGCGCGGCGCAGGCCGCCGCCCAAAATCTCAATCGCCGGATGCCGTGCATCCTGATGCTCCCCTCGAACTCACGCGTCAAAGGATCGGCCAGCCACTCCCATGGCGGCGATCCGCCGAGGTCTGATGCGAGCGCCGTGCCAGCGCGCATCGAGAAGCTAATTTGTTGATCTTGCTTAACTAAATATCGTGGAAGTCGCGCTATCAGGGTTGCCGGAAGCGGCAAGAGTGGCACCGCCCGGCAGATTTTGCCGACCCGTTTACTCAGCGTTAACCATGGCGCGGCAAAGCTCGCCGCACCCATTCGAAAGAGCCAGCGATGCGCATCCAGGGACCGAACGGCACCACGCTCTCGACGCCGGCGAGCAGCACCAAGCGCACCAGCGGCAGCAGCTTCTCGCTGCAGGAAGACGTTACCACCACGGCAGAGACCCGCGCCGCCACGGCGCCGAAGGCCGCCGCCAGCATCGACGCGCTGCTGGCCCTGCAGGGCATCGAGGAGGATCCCGCGCAGCGCCGCCGCCGCTCGGTGCAGCGCGGCAAGGGAGCGCTCGACGTGCTCGACGAGCTCAAGCTCGGGCTGCTCTCCGGCAGTCTCAATTCGGCCACGGTGGCGCGGCTGCGCGACGCCGCCGCCAATCTCAAGGGCTCCTCCGGCGATCCCGGGCTCGACGCGGTGCTGGCCGAGATCGAGCTCAGGGTCGAGGTCGAACTCGCCAAGGCCGGACAGGTGTGAGGTCATGGTTGTGACGATCGTGACGGCTGCATGGCGATCCCGGCCGCCCTGCTCACAGGTTCCTGCCGGAACGACCGGCGGACTTGGACATGGCCGGGCGGACCGATATTGTCTGTTACAGGGCACGGCTATATAAGGCCCGCGACAACGGGCATTTCCGTTCTCGGGTACCGCCGCTCGCCGGCGCTTGTCGTTGTAGATGGGCTGACCTTGGAAAAGTTGAAGAACTATAGGCCGTCCGAAAAAGAGCCTTTCATGAATGACCGGCAGCGCGAGTATTTTCGCGCGAAACTGCTGTCGTGGAAGGACGAGATCCTGCGGGAATCGAAGCTCACGCTGCAGGCGCTCCAGGAAGAGAATGTCAATCATCCCGACCTGGCCGACCGGGCCTCTTCGGAAACCGACCGGGCGATCGAGCTGCGCGCCCGCGATCGCCAGCGCAAATTGATCTCCAAGATCGACGCGGCGCTGCAGCGAATCGAGGACAACACCTACGGCTATTACGAGGAGACCGGCGAGCCGATCTCCTTGAAGCGGCTGGAGGCGCGGCCGATCGCAACCCTCTCGGTCGAGGCGCAGGAGCGCCACGAGCGACGCGAGAAGGTCTATCGCGACGAATGACGCGCTCGCCGTCCGGCGAGCCTGCGAGCAGGACTGCGCCGCCGGTGACAGCGCTGGGCGGTCGCATACGCCATGCGCGACCAGGGTTTCCGTCCGCCTTGCCTGACGCGTGGACACCTCGCGCCAAGCCGCTGTGCCGCCATTCATATTGTTGGCTGGATTGAACCCGATCGTGAGCACGGGCGGGACGTCGGCAGGGACGGGATTGCCATGGACAGGGTAGCCGCGGCGGCGACGGCAATCGCGCAGGCACGCCGGACGCGGACGCCGCTGCAAGCATTGCCTGAAGAAACGGCGCCGCGCGATCTCGCCGAGGGCTACCGCATCCAGCGCGCCGTGCACGATCTCATGCTGCCGCAGACAGGCGCCCTGACAGGCTACAAGATCGGCTGCACCAGCAAGGTGATGCAGGACTATCTTGCGATCCCGCATCCATGTGCCGGCGGCGTCTTTGCCCGTGGTGTGCACGACGATGGGGCGCGGCTCTCGGCCTCCGACTTCGTTCGCGTCGGCGTCGAATGCGAGATCGCCGTGAAGCTGTCGCGCGATCTTCCCGCCAGCGAGCGGCCGTTCGATGCGGTCCGGGTCGGCACGTCGGTCGAGGCCTATCTGCCGGCCATCGAGATCGTCGACGATCGTTATGCGCGATGGCAGAAGATGGGCGCAGCGAGCCTGATTGCCGACGATTTCTTCGCCGCCGGCTGCGTGCTCGCGCAGCCGGTGTCGGCGGATGCGGCGCCTGATTTGGCCGGCGTCGTCGGCCGCGCCATCGTCAACGGCAGCGAGGTCGCGCGCGGCACCGGCGCCGACGTGCTCGGCCACCCGCTGCAGGCGCTGGCGTGGCTCGCCAATCACCTGGCCGCGGAGGGCCGCAGCCTCCATGCCGGCCAGTTCGTGCTGACCGGGAGCCTCGTCAAGACGCTGTGGCTCGGTCCCGGCGATCACGTGGTGATGGAGCTGGAGGGGTTGGGGCAAGTGGAAGCGGCGTTCGTGTGAGCCCTGAGCCCGGGCGAGCATCATTGCATTTGAACGAACGCACGCCTGATCTCCTGCGAAACTATTCAACAGCATTCGGTGTCGTCGCCGGCTTGCGAGCCCGCCGGAGCCTTCGGCGCAGGCGTGACCGGCGATCCAGCATTGCAGAGACGTCAGTGCTCGAATCGAGACGCCTCCGGAATGCTGGATGCCCCGCTTGAAGCGGGCACGACGGCGGAGGGTATGCGACAGCGGAGGGTATGCGACAGCGGAGGACATGCACTCGCGTTCTCGCGACGGGATTCGTCCGAGTTTTTCCGGATATCACACCCTCGAAATCGAAGAGGGCGCAGGGAATGCCGGATGCTGGCCGCACCCATGGCCCGCCTGCAACAAGAACGCAGGCGGCAGTCACCACAGGTTCAGCCGACACAGCCGGCATTCCCCGCGCGATGG
>NZ_JAFAVV010000864.1 GCF_019242285.1 Bradyrhizobium sp. | reverse complement strand
CCCCACCCCAGCCCTCCCCCGCAAGCGGGGGAGGGAGCGCACCGCCAGCGTTCAAACCCCATATGCGATTGCCCTGCCTTGCGGGGGACGGCTGGGGAGGGGGATACCACACGACGAGCTGAGTCCTGGGACCCCACCCCGCAAGGGGGAGGGGAGGACTGACAGCCGCGCAAGTGGCCCGATTCAAGCTACTTCGCGTCTGCGATGATCATGGTTTCCCGCCCGTCCTCGATGATCATGGTGGCGGCCTTCTCGGCGATCATTGCGGTCGGCGTGTTGGTGTTGCCCGATGTGATCGTCGGCATCACGGAGGCATCGGCGATGCGCAGACCCGAAATGCCGTGAAAGCGCAACCGCTCGTCGACGACCGCGGTGGGGTCGCTGGCAAGTCCCATTTTCGCGGTGCCGACGGGATGGAAGATCGTGGTGCCGATATCGCCTGCGGCCTTCGCGAGCGATGCATCGTCATCGCCGACTGAGGGACCCGGCAAAAATTCGCTCGGAGAATAGCGCTTCAACGCCGGCTGCTGCATCAAGCGCCGCGTGGTGCGGATCGCATCCGCCGCGACTTGGCGATCCTCGTCAGTCGACAGATAGTTTGGCGCGATCGATGGCGCGGCTGATATCTCGCGGCTGCGGATGCGTACGATGCCGCGCGAGGTCGGCTGCAAGTTGCAGGCCGACACCGTGATGGCTGGAAAGCGGTGTAGGGGATCGCCGAACTTGTCGAGCGACAGCGGCTGCACGTGGAACTGGATGTTGGCGCGTTCGCGCGACGGATCGGAGCGGGTGAAGATGCCGAGCTGCGATGGCGCCATGGTCAGCGGGCCGCGGCGGCGGAGCGCATAATCGAGCCCCATCAGCCCGCGCCGCGCCAACGAATGATAGGTCTCGTTCAAGGTGCGCACGCCGAAAACCTTGTAGATCGCGCGCTGCTGCAGATGGTCCTGCAGGTTGCGTCCGACGCCCTGGCGATCGAGCACGACATCGACGCCGATCGGCGATAGCCATTCCCAGGGACCGATGCCGGAGCGGTGCAGCACCTGGACCGAGCCGATCGCGCCGGCGCTCAGGATCACCTCGCCCTTGGTGCGCGCCTCGACGACCTCGCCGCCCTGCAGGAAGCGCACGCCGACCGCGCGGCCGTTTTCGATCAGCAGGCGATCGACCAGCACATGGGTCTCGAGCCGCAAATTGGGACGGTGCAGCGCCGGCTTGAGAAAACCGCGCGCCGATGACCAGCGGCGGCCGCGTTTCTGGTTGACGTGAAAATAGCCGACGCCCTCATTGTCGCCGGTATTGAAGTCGGCGATTTTTCGGATCCCCATCTCCTGTGCGGCCTCGCCGACCGCATCCAAGATGGTCCAGGACAGCCGCGGCGCCTCGATGCGCCAGCCGCCGCCGGCGCCGTGGTGCTGGCTTTCCCCGAGGAAATGATCTTCCAGCCGTTTGAAGGCCTGCAGCACGTCCTGATACGCCCAACCGGCGAGTCCGAGCTGGCGCCAGTGGTCGTAGTCGGCGGCCTGGCCGCGCATCGAGATCATCGCGTTGATCGCCGAGGAGCCGCCGATCACTTTGCCCCTCGGATAGGCCAGCGCGCGGCCGTTGAGGCCGGCCTCCGCTTCGGTGCGGAACATCCAGTCTGAGCGCGGATTGCCGATCGCGAAGAGATAGCCGACCGGAATGTGGAACCAGATCCAATTGTCGTTGCCGCCGGCTTCCAGGATCAGCACGCGATGTCCGGGATCGGCCGACAGGCGGTTGGCCAGGATGCAGCCGGCGGTACCGGCGCCCACGACGATATAGTCGAAATCCCCCTCGAGCCGCTTCGTCACTGGCACAATCCCTTCTCTTTTCCAAGGCCTTAGCTCTGCGTTTGCCGGCCGTACAGCCTCTCGCGGGAGAGTTGGGTGGACCGTCATTTGCATGTTAGAAATGGTAAAAGCAGTCAAACCAGGAAAGACCGAGACGTCCATGCCCATCGTGAACCGCGTTGCCGATCTGCATCCCGACATCGCCGCCTGGCGCCAGCACATCCATGCCAATCCAGAGTTGCTCTATGAGGTGCACCATACGGCGGCGTTTGTGGCGGATCGCTTGCGGGAGTTCGGCTGCGACGAGGTCGCGACCGGGATCGGCCGGACCGGCGTGGTCGGGGTGATCAGGGGCAAAAAGCAGGCTTCGAACGGCGACATCAGGGTGATCGGGCTGCGTGCCGACATGGACGCGCTGCCGATCGAGGAGAAGACCGGGCTGCCCTACACCTCGACGAACAAGGGCCTGATGCATGCCTGCGGCCATGACGGGCATACCGCCATGCTGCTGGGGGCGGCGCGCTACCTCGCCGAGACGCGCAATTTCGCCGGCGACGCTGTCGTGATCTTTCAGCCGGCCGAGGAGGGCGGCGCGGGCGCTGCCGCCATGATCAAGGACGGGCTGATGGATCGCTTCGGCATCGAGCAGGTCTATGGCATGCACAATGGTCCGGGCATCCCGGTCGGCTCGTTCGCGATCCGCACCGGCCCGATCATGGCGGCGACCGACACCATCGACGTCAAGATCGACGGTCATGGCGGGCATGCGGCGCGGCCGCACATCTGCATCGACACGGTGCTGGCCGGCGCACAGCTCGTCAGCGCGCTGCAACAGGTGGTGTCGCGCAACGTCGATCCGCTGGAATCGGCGGTGGTGTCGATCTGCGAATTCCACGCCGGCAACGCCCGCAACGTGATCCCGCAGACCGCCGAGCTGCACGGCACGATCCGCACGCTGACGCCGCAGGTGCGGGCGCTGGTCGAGAAGCGCGTGCGCGAGGTGGTCGCGGGCGTGGCGCAGATGACCGGCACGCGGATGGAGCTGAATTATGAGCGCGGCTACCCGGTCACCGTCAACCATGCGGTGCAGACCGATCTCGCCACCCGGATCGCCCGGGAGGTTGCGGGCGAGGGCAATGTGCACGATACCGCGCCGATGATGGGCGCGGAGGATTTCGCCTACATGCTGGAGGCGCGCCCCGGTGCGTTCATCTTCTGCGGCAATGGCGACAGCGCCGGGCTGCACCATCCCGCCTACAATTTCAACGACGAGGCGATCCTCTACGGCACTTCCTACTGGATCAAGCTGGTGGAGAACACGCTGGCGGCCTGAGGCCGCCGCAACCATGTTCGATGGGAGCCGGCGTGCGGTGCGGTTCGGCCTGATCGCGCCGTACGGCAGTCTTATCGGTGGTCGTGGTCGCCGCGGTGGTCATCATGATCGTCGTGGTCGGCCAGCTCGCGGCGATCAGTGTCCGGCGGAACATAGGTCGGCAGCGTCACCCGATAGACCAGCACCAGCGGAGAAATTCTCGACCACGTGTCCGGAGGCATCGGGGCGCATCGGGATGAAGGCGTGGGCCGGATCACGTGCAGCAGCGCGCCATGGCGGTCGTAGTGATAGACGTAGGCGCCGTGTTCATCGCTCACCCATACCGTTCCGTCGCGTTCATGGATGCCGTGAAACCCGCCCCGGACGAAGTGGGCGCCAAATACCTGGTGCGCGGAGGTGCGCACAAGGTCCATGAAGGAGACTGGGAGCCGCGCAGACTCGTGCTGCTGGAATTTCCCTCGGTCGAGGCCTGGGAAAGCTTCTACAACGGCACGACCTATCAAGGGCTCAAGTTCGTCCGAGACGCCTGCAATTCCGCTCGCCTCGTCGCCGTCGAGGGATTGGCATGACCGCGACCCGACGGGGCTGGCTGCTCGCGGGGACGAGACTCGGGCGGTGTGGCATCGTCGATGCTACAGAACTAAAGGCCCGCGCGGATGGCGCGGGCCTTCGTAAATCGTGTGGCCGAAGTCCGCCGTCGATCAGAACACGTTGGCGAAGCAGAAGTACAGGAAGCCCGACAGAACCATCGCGATCGGGAGCGTCAGCACCCAGGCCATCGCGATGTTGCGGACCGTCGACCATTGCAGGCCGCTTCCGTTGGCAGCCATGGTGCCGGCGATGCCGGAGGACAGCACATGCGTGGTCGAGACCGGCAGGCCGTAACCGTCGGCCGCCGCGATCGTCGCCGCCGCCGTGATCTCGGCCGCCGCGCCCTGCGCATAGGTCAAATGGGTCTTGCCGATCTTCTCGCCGACGGTGACGACGATGCGCTTCCAGCCGACCATGGTGCCGAGCCCGAGCGCGATCGCGACCGCGATCTTCACCCAGGTCGGGATAAACTTGGTCGCGCTGTCGAGCGAGCCCTTGTAGGCGTTGAGCGTCTTGACCTCATCCGCATTGAGCTCCGACTCCTTGTCCTTGGCCAGGAAACGAAGCGCTTCGGAAACCAGATACATGTCGTTGCGGGTGTTGCCGACCGCCTCGGCCGGGAACTTGGCGAGCGAGCCGTACTCCTTGACCTGCTTGGAAATGTCGGCCACCAGCACGGCCAGCGAAGGATAGGTCCCTTCGTTGATCTGATGCTGGGCGACGTAGTTGGTTACGGCCGGCCGCGGGTTGCCCAGAACGTTATAGCCGGCAGCCTTGGCGGCGATGACCTTGCTTGCGGCTTCCGAGTTCTGGGTGAACTGCGCGATCTGGCTGTCGGGCATCGACCGGTTCAGTGCATAGGCGGTCGGCACCGTGCCGATCAGGATCAGCATGATCAGGCCCATGCCCTTCTGGCCGTCATTGGAACCGTGGAAGAAGCTGACCAGCGTGCAGGTGAGGACCAGGATGCCGCGGATCCACAGCGGCGGCGGCTCGTTGTTGACCGGCTCGGCGAACAGGGCCGGCGTCGCACGTACCAGTGCGATCTTCACGACGTATAGGAGGACCGCCGCGAGTGCGAAGCCGAACAGCGGCGACAGCAACAGCGCCTTTCCGATATTGGCGGCCTGCGACCAGTCCACGCCGGAGGTGCCGTCACGGCCGCGCATCAGGGCGTTGGCGATGCCGACGCCGATGATCGAGCCGATCAGGGTGTGGGAGGAAGAGGCGGGCAGGCCGAACCACCAGGTGCCGAGGTTCCAGATGATCGCAGCGATCAACAGCGCGAACACCATGGCGAAGCCGGCGCTGGAGCCGACCTGCAGGATCAATTCCACCGGCAGCAGCGAAACGATGCCGAAAGCGACCGCGCCGGAGGAGAGCAGCACGCCGGTCAGGTTGCACAGGCCCGACCAGACCACGGCGATATGGGCCGGCAGGGAGCGGGTGTAGATCACGGTTGCCACCGCGTTCGCGGTGTCGTGGAAGCCGTTGACGAACTCGAAACCGAGCGCGATCAGGAGCGCGATGAACAGCAGGATGTAGGGCAGGTAGGTCGTGACCCGCGTGCCGGTTGCGTCGATGTCGACATAGATGCTGTAGGCGACGAACAGCAGCGCGGCGGCCACCACGCCGAGATAAATGACGCCCGTCAACGGATGAAAGCCGCGATCGAGATCGGGCCCTTTGTGCAGGGCAGGCTCGATCGATCCGGGCAACGCAACATCGCTCATTGGAATTTCTCCCTATCCCCAATAGGTTTATTCTGATCCATGCATGTGACAGTGCAGTGAAAGGCGCGCGAAGGAACTGCGTTGCAAACTCGCGCGCCACGGGATTGATTTGCAGTGCAATGAGAAATATCAGGCGGCTCGCGCGGCTTTTTTGAGGAGATCCGCGGCCAGCTTCAGGTCTTCTACAAACCGCTCATATTCTCGGCGCTTGGCGTCCTCGTCCGGCAGCCGCAGCAGGTAGGACGGATGTACCGTCACCAGCGCCTTCATACCTTCGTCGAGATCGATGGCACGTCCTCGGTTCTTGTTGATCGGCGTGATCTTGCCGAGCACGCATTGCGCCGCGGTGGCGCCGAGCGCGACCACCAGATGCGGCTGCACCACGGCAAGCTCCCGCTCGTACCACTGACGGCAGGCCTTGATTTCCGGCGTCACCGGTTTCTGATGCAGCCGGATTTTCCCGCGCGGCACGAA
>NZ_JAFAVV010000852.1 GCF_019242285.1 Bradyrhizobium sp. | reverse complement strand
CCGACCTATGCCAAGGTGAACCCCGCCGACACGCCGATCCTCACATTGGCGCTCACCTCGAAGACGGAATCGCTGCGCACCCTTTCCGATCTTGCCGACACGCTGCTCGCCCAGCGGCTGAGTGAGGTCACGGGGGTCGGCCATGTTTCGGTCGAGGGCGGCATCAAGCCGGCGATCCGCATCCAAGCCGATCTCGCCCGGCTCGCCTCATACAGGATCGGCATGGAGGATTTGCGCGCCGCGATTGTGGGCGCCAATGTCGCAGGATCGAAGGGCGCGCTCGACGGCGCGCAACAATCCTACACGATCGCGGCGAACGACCAGATCGCCGCGGCCGAAGCGTATCGGACCGTAGTGGTCGCTTATCGCAACAACGCGCCCGTCCTCCTGCAGGACGTTGCCGCTGTCGTCGACGGGCTCGAGAATTCGCGCGTGGGCGGCTGGTACCAAGGCGAGCCGGCCGTCGTCATCGACGTGCAGCGTCAGCCGGGCGCGAACATCATCAGCACGGTCGATCTGGTGAAGAAGGAGCTGCCGCGCCTGTCGCGGTCCATGGCGGCCGGCGTGAACCTCAAGATCGTGAATGATCGCACCGAGACCATCCGTGCCTCGATCGCGGATGTGGAATTCACGCTCGTCATTGCCGCCGCCCTCGTGGTGCTCGTGGTCCTGCTCTTCCTGCGCAGCTTGCGCGCCACCATCATCGCCGGCGTTGCGCTTCCCTTGTCGATCATCGCGACCTTCGCCGTGATGTGGCTTGCCGGCTTCTCCCTCGATAATTTGTCCCTCATGGCGCTGACCGTTGGCACCGGCTTCGTCGTCGACGATGCGATCGTGATGATCGAGAACATCGTGCGCAACATGGAAGCCGGGAAAACCCCGCTCAAGGCCGCCCTCGACGGCGCGGGACAAATCGGTTTCACCATTGTCTCGCTCACGGTCTCGCTGATCGCCGTTTTTATCCCGCTGCTCTTCATGACGGGTCTCGTCGGGCGCATGTTCCGCGAGTTCGCGCTCACCTTGTCAATCGCGGTGGTGGTCTCCGCGGTCGTTTCCCTGACACTGACGCCCATGATGTGCGGGCAAATCCTGCGTTCGGTCGCGGAGCATCGGCCGGGCTTGCTCGCGCGAGCCGCGGAATGGCCGATGACGGCCATGACCCGCTTCTACATGAGGACACTCTCTTTCGCGCTGGCGAGGCGGCGGTTCATGCTTCTCCTGACCTTCGGCACACTGGCGCTCACGGGTTATCTCTACATCGTCATGCCGAAGGGTTTCCTGCCGCGCCAGGACACTGGACTCTTGAACATTGTCTTGCAAGGCGCGCCCGATGTCTCGTTTCTCGAGATGGCCCGGCTGCAAAGCGCGGTCTCGAGCATCATCAGCAAGGACAAGGATGTAGGGGGCGTCGTCGCCGTGTTGGGTGTCGGCACGCTCAACGCGACGCCCAATGTCGGGCATCTCGCCGTGACCTTGACGCCACGCAACGACCGCGTCGACACCGCCGATGTGATCGGCGAGCGCCTGATGAGGGAAGCCTCGCAGATCGCTGGCGTGACGCTCTTCGTCGAGCCGGTGCAGGACATTCAGATCACGACGCGGGCAAGCCGCTCGCAATATCAATATACCTTGACCGGCACCGATGCGGACGAGATCGGAAAATGGGCGGCGCAGCTCGCCAGTCAACTGCGCGCCGACCCTACCTTCCGCAACATCGCGCTCGAGACGCAGGACGGGGGGCTGCGCACCTTCATCGACATCGATCGCGAGTTGACGGGACGCCTCGGACTCTCGGTGCAGAACATCGATGACACGCTGAACGACGCCTTCGGTCAGCGTCAGATATCGACCATCTACGCGCAGTCGAACCAGTATCGTGTGATCCTCGAGGCGGCGCCCCAATATCTGACCGATCCGTCGGCGCTCGAGAAGCTTTACGTCGCCGGCTCGACCAACACGGCCCTCGCGACCGCCCTCGGCGCCTCATCGAACCCGACCGTCACGACAGCCATCAACGGGGGCCCACAAGTGCCGCTCGCGACGATCGCCTCGGTACGACGCACCACCGCCCCTTTGTCGATCGCCCATGAAGAGCAATTTCCCGCGGCGACCCTCTCCTTCGACCTTGCGCCCGACGCTTCGCTCGGCAACGCTGTCAACGCGATCAGCCGGGCCGAACAGGAGATCGAGCTGCCGCTTTCCGTCACCGGATCATTCAGCGCGGACGCGGCCGAGTTCAACCGCTCGCTGGCGGGGGAGCCCTGGCTCATTCTCGCCGCTGTGATCACCATCTATCTCGTGCTCGGCATGCTCTATGAGAGCTTCATCCATCCGCTGACGATCCTCTCGACCCTGCCTTCGGCCGGCGTCGGCGCGCTCCTCGCACTGATGCTGTTCAGGCTGGACCTATCGATCGTTGCGCTCATCGGCATCATCCTCCTGATGGGCATCGTGAAGAAGAACGCCATCATGATGATCGACTTCGCGCTCGATGCCGAGCGCGGCGAGGGGCTCTCACCGAAAGATGCCATCCTGCGCGCCTGCCATCTGCGCTTCCGGCCGATCATGATGACGACGCTGGCGGCTCTCTTCGGCGCGCTGCCGCTGGCGCTCGCCCATGGCACGGGCAGTGAGCTTCGCGTCCCGCTCGGCATCACCATCATCGGCGGCCTGCTGCTGAGCCAGCTTCTGACGCTCTACACAACTCCCGTGATCTACCTCATGTTCGAAGGGCTGCGCGACCGCTTCTGGGGAAGGCGCGAGCCTCCGCATCGGCCGACCGCGGCGATCGTGCTCATGCCGACGCCCGCACCGCCGCTCAGCCAAGAAGCGGCGGAGTGATGAACATCTCCGCCCCCTTCATCAAGCGACCGGTCGCAACGACGTTGATGGCGATCGGCCTCTTCCTCGTCGGCGCCGTGGCCTACATCTTTCTGCCGGTCGCGAGCCTGCCTTCCGTCGAGTTTCCGGTCATCCGCGTCATTGCCTCGCGGCCGGGCGCCGATCCCGAGACCATGGCCGCTTCGGTCGCGGCTCCGCTGGAGCGCCATCTCGGCGAGATCGCCGGAGTGAACGAGGTTACCTCCAATTCCACGCTCGGTTCCTCGTCCATCGCCATCCAGTTCGACCTCGACCGCAACATCGACAACGCGGCACGCGACGTGCAGGCAGCGCTCAACGCGGCCGCCACGGATTTGCCCGGGGACTTGCCGACGCTGCCGAGCTTCCGCAAGGCGAACCCGGCGGCCGCGCCCGTCATCATTCTCGCGCTCACCTCCGATACCTTGCCGGCGAGCGCAGTCTATGACGCGGCCGACACGGTGATCGCGCAGCGCATCTCCCAGGTCGACGGCGTCGGCGAGGTGACAGTGAACGGCGCCGAGCAGCCGGCAATCCGAGTGCGGGTCGATCCGGCCCGGCTTGCCGCGATGGGCATCAGCCTCGAGGCGATCCGCACGGCCATCGTGAACGCCAATGCGCCGAACCAGCTCGGCAGCTTCGAGAGCGGTTCGCAAAGCGAGACGATCGGCACCAACGACCGCATCACCGCCTTGCAGGATTATCGCAACATCGTGGTGACGGCGGCGAACGGTACCGTCGTCAAGCTCTCGCAGATCGCGCAGATCGAGCGCGGTGTGCGCAACAGCCGCGCCGCGGGCTGGTACAACCGCAAGCCCGCCGTGCTGCTTCTCGTCACCAAGCAGGCCAACGCCAATGTGATCGACACGGTCGACCGGGTGAAGGCGCTGATCCCGCAGCTCAAGCGCTTGATTCCGGCCGGCGTCAACATCGAGGTCATGGCCGACCGCACGCTCACGATCCGCGCTTCGATC
>NZ_JAFAVV010000704.1 GCF_019242285.1 Bradyrhizobium sp. | reverse complement strand
CGACCGTGGGCCTCGACGTCAAGGCGCGCGCGGACATCCTTTCCCATGTCCGCCAGCTCGTGAACGAGCAGCGCATCGGCGTGCTCTGGGCCACCCACCTGTTCGACGAGATCATCCTGAGCGACGATCTGGTCGTGCTGCACCAGGGCAAGGTGCTGGCCAGCGGTGAGGTGTCGCGCGTGCTGCGCGAGACCGGCGCGGGCGACGTGAACTCCGCCTTCATGCGCCTGACCGGCGCGGCCAGCCAGATCGGGAGCGCTGCGCCATGAGCGTCACCACCATCGGAGCACGCCCGCGCGGCTTCTCGCTCGCCGCATACATCACCTGTCTCAACGGCATCGTCTGGCGCGAGGGCCTGCGCTTCCTGCACCAGCGTGAGCGCTTCGTCTCCGCGCTGGTGCGGCCGCTGGTCTGGCTGTTCATCTTCGCCGCTGGCTTCCGCCAGGTGCTGGGCATCTCGATCATCCCGCCCTACGAAACCTACATCCTCTACGAGGTCTACATCGCGCCCGGCCTGATGGCGATGATCCAGCTCTTCAACGGCATGCAGTCCTCGCTGTCGATGGTCTACGATCGCGAGATGGGCAACATGCGCACGCTGCTGGTCAGCCCGCTGCCGCGCTGGTACCTCTTGTTCTGCAAATTGCTCGCCGGCACCGCGGTGTCGCTGCTGCAGGTCTACACCTTCCTGCTGATCGCATGGTTCTGGGACATCGAGCCGCCGCCGATCGGTTATCTCACGGTGCTGCCGGCCCTGATCCTGTCGGGCCTGATGCTGGGCGCGCTGGGGATGCTGATCTCCTCGGGCATCAAGCAGCTCGAGAATTTCGCCGGCGTGATGAACTTCGTGATCTTCCCGATGTTCTTTGCCTCATCCGCGCTCTATCCCTTGTGGCGGGTACAGGAGGGCAGTCCGATGCTCTATTATGTCTGCCAGTGGAATCCGTTCACCCATGCGGTCGAGCTGATCCGCTTCGCGCTCTATGGCAAGATCGACTGGGTCTCGCTCGCCGTCGTCGCCGGCTGCACCGTCGTGTTCATGATCGGAGCGATCCTGGCCTATGATCCGTCGCGCGGCCTGGCGCGGCGCGGCCCCGCCGGAGGCGAGACATGAACTGGCGCATCCTCCTCGGCGCGGGGCTTGCGCTGGCGGCCTCGAGCGGCGCGTGTCTCGCGGCCGATCCGCGTTTTCCCGACTGGCCGTGCGCGCAGGCCAAGGTGCCCGACATCTCGCTGCCTCAGGTATGGGCCGGCCCCGCGCTCGACGACGTGCAGAGCAAGTGGAAGGACGACGCCAAAGTCAGCGCGCTGGTGACAAAACTCGCTGCCCGGCGCATCCCGGTCGACGAAGCGGAAAAGGACATCAAGGAATTTCTCTCCGGCGCATCCGCCGACAAGGTCACCGCCGGCAAGCTCCTGTTTGCGGGCCTGTTCGATACTCTCAACGCCGAGCGTTCCTCCGTCATGAACGGGCTGGAGCGCGTGATGCGCAAACAGCGCGAGGCCGCCGACAAGATCAGGTCGGACACGATCGCCTTGCAGGAGCAGCAGAACGCGCCGGCGCCCGACACGGCCAAGGTCGACGAGCTCAGCAACCAGCTGTTGTGGGAGACGCGGATCTTCGAGGACCGTCGGCGGGTGGTGAAATTCGTCTGCGAGGTCCCGACCACGATCGATCAACGGCTGTTCGCGTTGGGGCGCGCGATCCAGCAGGAGATCGAATAACCACTCGTCACATTCGGCCGCGTCATTCCGCCACGCAACTTCATAGTTGCGCGCCGCGCATGATCTCCTTGCGCAAAACCGTCCCACTTTCCAGGATCATGCGCTATGATGCCGGCACCTCAGGGAGTCCGCGTCCATGCCATTCGACCGCACCAAGGAAGACCTCGGCAACTCGATCCATCTCGAGCATGTCAATGTGACCGTGCCCGACCAGCGCCTGGCGACGCTGTTCTATGTCGCGGGCATCGGCCTCACCCGCGACCCCTATCTGATGGTCTCGGACGGCAACATGTGGGTCAATGTCGGCCGCAGCCAGTTTCATCTGCCGAGCGGGCCCGCGCAGGTGCTGCGCGGCCACACCGCGATCGTGATGCCCGGCCGCGAGGCCCTGCTCGACCGCCTGGCCTCGGTGCGCAAGAAGCTCGACGGCACCGCCTTCGCCTTCAGCGAGCACAATGATCACGTCGATGCCGTCTGCCCCTGGGGCAACCGCCTGCGCTGCTACGAACCCGATGCTGGTCGTTTCGGGCGGATCGCGCTCGGCTTTCCCTATGTCGAGTTCGACGTGCCGATCGGAACCGTGAAAGGCATTTGCGATTTCTATCGCCAGATCATGGGAATCAAGGCCGAGCCCGAGAACGGCACCGGCGCAGTGGCGCGCGTGCAGGTCGGCAAGGACCAGTATCTGCAATTCCGCGAGACCGATGCGCCGCAGCCGGATTATGACGGCCACCATGTCCAGATCTACATCACGGATTTTTCGGGCCCCTATCGCCGTCTCCTGGAGCGCGGCCTGGTCTCCCAGGAGGACAACCAGTATCAATACCGCTTTCGCGACGTCGTCGATCCCGCCGACGGCCGGCACCTGTTCACGGTCGAGCACGAGGTGCGCAGCGTGACCCATCCGATGTATCTGCGGCCGCTGGTCAACCGCGATCCGACGCAGACCAACCGCAATTACGCGAACGGCCATGACGAGTTGGCCTGGGCGATGGAGCCCGACGAGTACGACGTGCGTTAGCCGTTTGCCGCAGTCGCAGGATGGTAGAGCGACGTCTTGCTCGGAGCCGGAACAGAAAAAGGCTCGAAGCGAAACCCATCATTGTGTTGCCAAGTGATGGGTTTCGCGAAGAGCTCATCTTACGAGAAGAACATCATTCATCCGGTCGCGGTTCGGGCTGGGCTTCCGCCGTCGGCAGCAGCGCGCGTTCCCAGCCGTCGGTGCCTTCCGGATACCAGGCGACGTTGGTGTAGCCGTAGGACAGCACCCGCCGCGCGGCGTTCCACGACATCCAGCAATCCTCCTGGCAATAGATCACGAGCGGCGCGGCCTTGTCGCCATGGCTAGCGACGGCAATCCCGCGCTTCAGATAATCCTCCATCGCCGGCGCGAGCTTTCCATAGCCGGTGTCCGGCAGCCAGATGCTGCCGGGAATGTCCAGGCGCGGCTTGTCGCGCCACACCGTGCCGGCGGGAAGATTTTTCGGCTTCGGCGGGCGCGGCAGCACGTCGATGAAGACGCCGCGTTTGCCGCGCCAGATCGACTCGGCTTCATCGGTCGTCAGGACCCGCGCGCCCTTCAGCGTCGCCGGCACGGGGCTGCGAAAATTCTCCATCCGGTAGTCGTCGGGTTCCGGTGCTTTTTCCTGCGCCGAGGCTGCGGCAGAAGCGAGCGCTGCGAGGACGACGCCGATCAGGCCGGCCTTCATGGCGACTTGGTCGCCGTCTCCGCGCCGATCGAATGGTCCTGCTCGTCGAGCAGGGGAACACCATAGTCGAGCAGGATCCTGTTGATCTCGCCCTGGTTCTCCTGGATCAGGCGGTTGAGCTGCCGCTTCCAGTTCTGGTCGGCCGGCCGCACCCCCATGCCGATACGATAGACGAGCTTCGGGCCGGAGGTTTCCTTGACCAGCGGCGTGATGTGCAGCGGCGGATTCTGCTTCTTGGCATAGAAGCCCGCCATCGGTCCCCAGAGCACCCCGGCATCGATCGCGCCCGCTTCGAGATCGTTGATCATGGCCTCAGCCGACGAATCGACGCGGGTATCGATCATCAGCGGATAGGGTTTTGCGCTTGCCATCAGTCCGGCCAACGCCATGTTGGTGGCCGGCGGCGTGCCCGCGACAATGCCGATATGCTTGCCCTTCAGCCGCGCGTCCTCGAGCGTTGCGACGTCTTCGAGGCCACTGCCCGGCTTGGCGATCAGGGCGTAGGCCGTGCGGTAATACGGGTTGGTGCCCTGCACCAGGTCGTCGCCCTGCGGAAAGCCCAGGATGACGTCACAGCGATGCGCGCCCAGCGTCATCCGCACGAAGCCGGTCGCCTGCGGAAAGAAGGCATAGTCGAGTTTCTTCTGCAGCTTGTCGGCGAAGAACTGGGCGAGCTTGTTCTCGAAGCCTTCGCCCTTCTCGTTCGAGAACGGCATGTTGCGCGGGTCGGCGCAGACCCGCAGCACCTTGGGATCGACCAGTTCGATCGACAGATCGCTGCCGTCATTCGATTGCGCGCGGGCGATGCCCGGCCCGCCGAGCACCAGAAGGCTCGCGAGCAAGGAGATTCGTGCATTGCGCTCCAGCGCGCTGCACCTCGTCGACGACCGTTCCGGCCTGCGCATCGTTAAAACCTCCCGGATACTTTCCTTGATTGCAGCAAGCCGAAATGGCCGGGCATTGCAAGCTTGGGCAAAATGCTAAGCTTGCGGGTCGGGGCGTGCAACGGGCATTGTCCCGACCGCATTTTCCTCGTGCGTGCTGCGATGCAAACGGAACGTTGCCCACGGTTTCGTGAAGGAACGGAGGCAGACATATGATTCGCGGCCTCACGCGGCTTGCTGCGGTGTTGTTCTGCATTCACGGATCGAGCAACGCGCTTGCGCAGGAGCAGGCGCTTGCGGTGAACGAGGTCGCGCCGGGACTCTTCGTGCATGAGGGCGCGATCGCGCTGATGACGCGCGAGAACGACGGCGCCATCGCCAATGTCGGGTTCATCGTCGGCAAGGACGCGGTCGCCGTGATCGACAGCGGCGGCAGCGTGCGCGAGGGCCGGCAACTGCTCGCGGCCATTCGCGGCCATACCGACAAGCCGATCCACTATGTCATCAACACGCACGGCCACCCGGATCATGTCTTCGGCAACGCGGCGTTGGTCGGTGCCGGAACGACGTTCGTCGGGCACAAGAACCTGCCGGCGGCGCTTGCGGCCCGCGGACAATTCTATATCGACGCCTTCCGCCGCATCATGGGGGGCGAACTGATCGACGAGGTGAAGCTGGTGCCGCCGACGCTCCTGGTCGAGGACACGCTGCAGCTGGACCTCGGTGGACGATCCCTCACGCTGCAGGCCTGGCCTGCCGCGCACAGCGACAACGACCTCACCGTGCTCGACGAGCAGACCAAAACCCTGTTCGCGGGCGATCTCGTCTTCCTCACCCATATACCGGTCATGGACGGCAGCCTCCGCGGCTTTCTGGCGGCAATCGACAAATTGAGCGCCCTGCCCGCGCAGCGGGTTGTCCCCGGCCATGGCCCCGTCGGCGACTGGCCCGCGGCGCTCGGCGACGAGCGCCGCTATCTCGAAACACTTGCATCTGACGTTCAGGCGCTGGTCAAGCGCGGCGCGCCGATTGCGACCGCGGCCGAGACGGCGGCCACATCGGAGCGAACACGATGGCAATTGTTCGACGACTACAATGCGCGCAACGCAACCGCAGCATTTTCGCAGATTGAATGGGAGTAGCGCCCGGGCTATTTTGTGCGAAGGGGCGGTGCCGCAGGGAGCGCGATGATGCCCGGATTGTTCTTTCGTCTCATCTGCGCCGCAGGCCTGATCGGTACGTGGTCCGCGCCGCTGGCCGCCGAGGAAGCCTATGATCCCTGGCCCGGCCTGGTCCAGGACATCTTCAACAATCGGGCGATGAACGACGGCAGCGACGTCATCGCGGTCGAGATGCCCTATCGCGCCGAGGACGCGGCGATCGTTCCGGTGACGCTCAGGAGCAAGCTCTCGCCGACCGACAGCCGGCACGTGGTGTCGATCACGCTCGTCATCGACCAGAATCCGGCGCCGATGGCCGCCAAGTTCGCGCTCGGCCCGGAGGCGCATGTGTCGGAAATCTCGACCCGCGTCCGCGTCAACAACTACACCAACGTCCACGCCGTAGCCGAGCTCTCTGACGGCCAGCTCTACATGGCGAAGACCTATGTCAAGGCGTCCGGCGGATGCTCCGCGCCCGCCGCCAAGAACGCCGAGGAAGCCAAGAACCATATTGGCCAGATGAAATACCGGCAATTCGCCCGGGCCGAGCAGGGACCGAGCAGCGGTGCGCGCGAGGCGCAGATCATGATCGGGCACCCGAACAATTCCGGGCTGCAGATGGACCAGCTCACCCAGCTCTATATCCCGGCCTTCTTCGTCAACGAATTGCATCTGTGGCAGGACGACAGCCCGGTGCTGGCGATGGAAGGCGGCATCTCCATCTCGGAGGACCCGAACATCCGCTTCACCTATGTCCCGAACGGCGCCACGCATTTCCGCGCCGAGGCCAAGGACACCGCGGGCCACGTGTTCCAGAAGCAATGGAACGCGGACGATTCCGGGAGCTGAGGGCGCAACGGCGCAGTGCCGTAGGGGTGGGCTAAGCGTGTCTTGCGCTGACGCCTACCACGCCAAGGCAGAAGCGTGCCCACCATCAAGAGCGACGCCGTGGAGACAATGGTGGGCACGGCCCTTCGCGCCTTAGCCCACCCAGCAAAATCTGAACCTCAGAAACACCGCACTTCCGCCTCGGCCTGCGCGCGGCGCAGTTCATTCAGGGCCGTGGTCGCCTGCCCGGACGTGCGGAACTCGCTGCCAAGCGTGCTGCGCACCTGCGACATGCTGAGCACCGTCTCCGCCGTGACGTAACGGTCGTAGGGCAGCAGCGAGGCAACTACGTCGATCGAGCAGGAGCATTGCTCGATCGACTGCCGCGTCTCGCCATTTGCCTTCATGCAGCCATAAACATATTCGGCGCGCGCCGACGTCGGATAGTCGTTGACGACATCGGCGGCGTGGGCGATCGCGACCGCCGTCAGCAAGGCGCCCAGCGCGGCAACAGGTCTCAGCAATCCGACCAAGGTCATGGCGTTTCTCCCGGTCAATGAAGGTATGCTATCGCTATCGGGCTGAAAAGAAGACATTCGAGGAAGCGGCTCACGAGATCATGAAGCTTTTTACCGTCGCCTTGCTTGCCGCCCTGCTGTTCGTCGTCGCCGCGCCCGGCGACGCGGAAACCGTGCGCATTGCAGCCCAGAAGACCGGAACATTCGCCTGGGAGCTCGCCGTCATCCGCAGCCACGGCCTCGACAAGCAGGCCGACCTCACGATCGAGACCCAGGAGCTGGCGAGCCCCGAAGCGGGCAAGATCGCGCTCCGCGCCGGCACCGCCGACATTATCGTCTCCGACTGGCTGTGGGTGTCGCGCGAGCGCAGCCTCGGCGCCAAGCTGACTTTCTATCCGTATTCGAGCGCGCTCGGCGCGGTAATGGTGCCGAACGCCTCGGCGATCCGCAGCCTCGCCGACCTCAAGGGCCACAAGCTAGCGGTCGCCGGTGGTCCGATCGACAAGAGCTGGCTGTTGCTGCGGGCTTCGTTGAAGAAGGATGGCATCGACCTGAAGACGGATTCGACCCTGGTCTACGGCGCCCCGCCGCTGCTTGCGGAAAAAACCGCGGGCGGCGAGATGGACGCCAATCTCAACTACTGGAATTTCTGCGCGGCGCTGGAGGCGAAAGGCTTCCGCCGCCTCGCCGACGTCGCCGACATCCTGCCGAAACTCGGCGCCAAGGGCCGCACCGCGATGGTGGGCTATGTCTTCGACGAAGGCTGGGCCGGCGCGCATCCGGACCTGCTGGCACGGTTCATCGCGACGACCCGCGCGGCCAAGGAGATATTGTCGAGCTCGGATGCCGAATGGGAGACGATAGCGCCGCTGACCGGCGCCAAGGACGCAGCGACGCTGCATGCCTATCGCGACCGCTATCGCGAGGGGATTCCACGGCGGCCGATCGCCGACGAGGAAGCCGACGCCCGCACCCTCTACCGCGTGCTGGCCTCGATCGGCGGCCGCGAGCTGGTCGGGCCGGCGGCTGAACTGGAGTCCGGCACCTTCCACCACGCCATCGCCGGGGATTGACGTGCTGCGCCTGATCTCCGTTGCCGTTCTCCTCGTCACCTGGTGGATCGCGTCGCTGCTCGTCGGCGGCGCGAAGCTGCCGCCGCCTCCCGCCGTACTCGCGGCGATCGTGACCGAGGCGAAATCCGGCGCACTGTTTCTCAATCTCGGTGCGACTTTGGCGCGCGTCACGTTGTCGTTTGCGTTGGCAATGACGCTCGGCACCGCGATCGGCTATTGGATGGGCCGGGTACGCTTGGCCGATCGTCTCGGCGATCCCTGGCTGATCCTGCTCCTGAACCTGCCGGCGCTGGTGGTGATCGTGCTCGCCTATATCTGGGCCGGCCTGACCGAGGTCGCCGCGATCGCGGCGATCGCGATCAACAAGCTTCCGACCGCGGTGGTGACGCTGCGCGAGGGCACGCGCGCGCTCGATCCCGCGCTCGATGAGATGGCGACCGTGTTCGCCTTCCCGCGCGGCAAGGCGTTCCGCCATGTCGTGCTGCCGCAGCTTGCGCCCTATGTCGCCGCGGCGGCGAGATCGGGGCTCGCGCTGATCTGGAAGATCGTGCTGGTCGCGGAGCTGCTCGGGCGGTCGAACGGCGTCGGCTTCGAGATCGGCGTGGCGTTCCAGCTGTTCGACATTCCTCTCCTGCTCGCCTATTCCTTGAGCTTCGCGGCGGTGGTGCTGGTCATCGAAACCGCGCTCGTGCAACCCTTCGAGGTCCGGGTCTCCCGGTGGCGGTCCCGTGCAGCTTGAGGCCGTCATTACCGGCAAGGCGTACAGGAACGCGGCCGGCGAGCAGCACGACGTGCTCGACAAGGTCGAGCTCTCGCTCCGTTCCGGCGAGGTCGGCGTGCTGTTCGGCCCGTCCGGCTGCGGCAAGAGCACCCTGCTCCGCATCCTCTCTGGTCTCGATCGCGACTATCAAGGACATGTGTCGCGCCCATCGCAGGCACGGATCGGCATGGTGTTCCAGGAGCCTCGGCTGCTGCCGTGGCGGTCGGTCGAGGACAACATCCGCCTCGCCGCGCCCGGGGTCGACGAGGCGAAGCTTTCGGCGCTGTTCGACGTGCTCGAGCTCTCCGCGCATCGCAGCCACTTTCCGAGCGAGCTTTCGCTCGGGCTCGCCCGGCGCGTCGCGCTGGCCCGGGCGCTCGCGGTCGAGCCTGACTTCCTCATTCTCGACGAGCCGCTGGCCTCGCTCGACGATGCGCTCGCCGCCCGCCTGCGCCAGCAGATCGCGACCCTGATCGAAGGCCGTACGATGCTGACATTGCTGGTCACCCACAATCTCGACGATGCGGTCCGGCTTGGCGACCGGCTGTTCCTGCTGTCGGCAAGACCGGCCCGCCTGCTGCGGACCCATTCCATCGACCGGCCCCGTTCGGCGCGGAGCGAAGCCGACATCCGCGCCATCAGGACCGATCTGGCGCGGCTCGACTTGCCAAACCGGTGAGACCATCGTTCTTGATCATGAAAACGCGCCGTGCTTCGGAAGCGGCAAGCAAGGAATATCGGGAGGCTGTCATGCTGCGAACGTTGCCCATCATCGCCCTGCTCCTGATCGCGTTGCCGCTCCCGCTGCTCGCCCAGGGCAAGGGCGTCCGGCTCTGGAATCTGACGTCGGCGACCATTTCAGGCTTCCAGCTTTCGCCAGCCGGCAAGAATGACTGGGGGCCGAATCAGACCCTGAACGACAAGGACAAGGAGGTCGATCACGACGAGCGGCTGCGGATCACCGGCATCCAACCGGGACATTACGACGCCAGGGTCAGCTACCCGAACACACGGCAATGCTTCGTCCGGGACATCGAGATCAAGGCCGACGCGGTGTTCTCGATCTCCGATCAGGACCTGAAGGACTGCAACAAATAGCTCGGCGTCGGCAGGCGCGACAGTGCTCCGGTCAAATCTTTTCGTTCGTGTGCGGATATTCGCACCGCCATTTCACCGCGGTCCATTTCGGGTGCTCGCCGACCCATTGCGCGATATAGGGTGGCGCAGACATCGCGCATTGCCGCAGCGAGACGCTCGAATTGAATGTCAGATGCGTCTCCTCGCAGGTGGTCGGCGAGAGTACCGCACAGACCGTGATGACCAGATTGATCACGTCCATCTTCGGCTTCCATGGATCGATTTACTTATCGATACCACAATCAGCTACGGAACCGGCAGCCCTGAGGTTCACTAGGATGTGAGCGGCGCTCTCAGAAGTTGACGCCAAACACCAGCCGCGCCTGATGCCGCTCGAAATTGACGAGATCGAGCGCCGGGCCGGGTGCTCCCGCCGCGCGTCCCCAGGCCTGGACGCTCCAGGTCGCAGTCAGGCGCGCGCGCTCCGATAGTTGAAGATAGACGTTCGGGCCTATGAAGAAGGCCTGGCCCTCGAATTCATTGAGACCAATGCCGTCATACTTCCGAAAATACCGCGCCTCGGCGCCGAACAGGACGTTCGGCCGAACCCGGGTCATCAACGCGAAGGCCGCGCCAATCGTGGCCTCCTGCTCCTCCGCGGGGAGACCCGTGAAATGCGTCCATTCCGGCTGGTAGAGCAGATTGACGGCGGCGATGGCCGCGTTCGGGATCACTTCCCGGTCGATCGCAAGCGTGACGTCCGTGCCATAGCTTCGGGCCGCGGCTCCCGTGATCTCGTCGATACGGTCACCATGGCCTTCCACCGCCAGCGTCAGGCCAAACGGGGCGGCTTCCCGCTCGAGAAACCGGTAGCGCAGATCGAGCGAGGCGCCCTGCCAGGTGAACTGATGGCGGTCGTCGAAACCGGGAACCGCGCTGATGGCGTGACCTGCGAACGTGGTGCCGGCCTCGATGCGGAAATTTGGCACCGGCACGAACTCCAATTCGACCTGCTGCCCGACCGAGCGGTAGGCTCCGCCATCCCTGCCGAAGCGTCCCGTGGTCTCGCTCTGAAATTCGCGTTCGCCGACCTCGCCGACGTCGGTGCCGATCATGAAGCCGAAAATGTGCTCGGTGTCGAAACCTTCGGCATGGCCGCGCGCCGGCAGCAGCGCGACGAGGCAGAAAAAAACGGCGGCCTTCAACGTCGTCATTGCAGGCGCGCGCATGATGTGCAGGGCTCGTGGTCGGTAAGAGCGGGGAGCCGAGCTTCACCTTCTCGAGCGGAAATCCGAACGCTCGTCAGTCCCGATGAAGTCGCAGGCCGCCAAGCGAACGAACATCTGCCGCGGCTCGTACCAGCCTGCTGGCGGAGCCGGGCAGTTCGTCCAGGCGCTACTTGCGCGCCGCGCAGGCGTACATGTTGATTTCCATGCCCACCGGCACTTCGACGATCTTCGGGGCCTTCCAGCTCATCGGTCATCCTCCCAAACGTGTTGATCAGTATCGGCGCCATGTGGCACCGACCTGAAGGGTAGGATCACCGCGAAGTCTGTGCAAGGGCCCGCGCGCACCAGCGCGGCCACTATGCCAGCAGCCGCAGCAGCGCGCGCCCGGCCGGACTCCTCAACTCCTTGGCATCGAGCGTCCCGTCACCATCCGAATTGGCCGCGTTGAAGCGCTGCTCGACGACGGCGAGATATTCATCCAGCGTCAGGGTACCGTCGTGATCGTGATCGGCGGCCGCAAGTTCCTTGGCACTCAGCCGGCCGGCGAGTTCGCGCTTGTCCACCGTGCCGTCATGATCGCGATCGAGCTTGGCGAACAGCGCAGAAGCCGCTTTCTTCGCCTCGTTGAGGTCGACCGTTCCATCGTTGTCGGTGTCGAGCAGCTTGACGGGATCGCCGCGGCGCGAAGCCGCGTGAAGGTCCGTTGCGGGCAGCATTGCCGCGGCCATGATCAGGAGAAGTGTACGTCGCGACGTCATGGTTGAGCTCCGTTGGTTCGGCTGTTTGGCGCGGCTGCGCCGTGCTTTGCAACCCGGAACATGTCAACGATGTGGCGGAGCCGAGGTTTCAGAAGTAGGCGACCGACGCGGCAGTTCACGTCCCGCCGGCGACGCCGCTGTGCTGCGCCTTCTGAATGGAGGACGGAACGACGCCAAAATATTTCCGGAACACGCGGCTGAAATGCGAGGAGCTCGAGAAACCCCAGGAAAACGCGACATCGGTGATGGTCTTGCCGGCATGCGCCTCCAGTTCCTGTCGGCAATGCTGCAGCCTGGCCCGCCAGATATAGTCGCTCACGGTCATGCCGCGCTCCGAGAACAGCATGTGCAGATAGCGCTTGGTGCAACCCAGCGCCGCCGAGATCTGGTCGATACAGAGATCGGGGTCGCGCAGATGCTCGCGGATGAAGCCCTGGGCGCGGATGTAGAGCGCCTCCGGTCCGACACGGTCGAGCCCGGCCTCCGCTTCGCGAAGCGGCAACAGCAGGAGGTCGATCAGCGATTCGGCGACGCCGGTCGCGCTGTTGGCGGACAGCCTGGTGGCTTCGTCGAAAGTAGCATGAACGAAATGATGAGCGATGCGGCCGGTGCCGACGCGGGAGGAGAGCTTGCAGGCCATCATCTTCTCCGAATGGAAACCGCGCTCGCGCAGCAGCTCCTTGGGCACGATGACGACCTCGTGGCGAGTCAACGCCGGGCTGACGATGGTATGCGGACAGGAGACGTCGTAGGCGAGGCAGTCGCCGGGCATGATCTCGATGCGGCGGCCATCCTGCTCGAAATAGGACACGCCATGGGTCTGGAACAGGATCTTGATATAGGGATGCTCGCTGGACCTGATTCGCCAGTCGGTATGGGCAATGCGGTGCTGGCTCGCCTCGATCTGGCACAGTTTCAGGCGCGAAACCGTGGTGTAGTGGATCCGGGCCTCGAGCGAGGATGCCTCCAGCGGATCGACATCAAATCGGCCGCAG
>NZ_JAFAVV010000550.1 GCF_019242285.1 Bradyrhizobium sp. | reverse complement strand
TTCGCGATGGAGCAGTTCATCACCTGGTATTGTTCCGAGCCGAGACTTGCTCTTAATGGGACAGTGTTCTGAGGTTTCGTCTCCATCTGGAATCTCTTGGGATTGGCAGCGGGTACCATCAATCAGCGGCTTGCGGCACCGAGAGATATCTCGGCTGTAAGCAGAACCTTGAGCAGCCGGTGAACGACCGATTTGGCTGCCTTTTCGAATTCAGGACGGTCCAACTACTCTAAGCCCTGATATTGCCGACCGAGAATGGAAAAGCTAGTTTCCGAAAGCTGACTAGACGACAAATCGTTACGATCCTCTGAACTGCCTTTGTCCTCCACATACGTTCCAGGACCAAACCGGAGACCATGTGGATACGCGAGAGGCTGATTTCAATTGTCGTGTGGTTCCGAAGGCCCCCGACAGCCGACATCTCCGGGGTCTTCCTCGACGGGTTATTTCGCATGAAGTCCACTTGACAAGCAAGTGAAGCGTAGTAGTCTCTCTTTAGAGAGACCACTTGGATGCCTAATAAAGAAAAAGAATCAATCCAGCTGCTGCAGGGGACACTTGATCTCATCGTTTTGCGCACACTCGTGACGATGGGCCCACAACACGCTTATCAAATTGCCACGCGTCTCCAGCAGATCTCCGATCAGCTGCTCAACCTCAACCAGGGCACTCTCTATCCAGCATTAGTCCGGCTGGAGCAGTACGGGTGGATTAAGGGAGCCTGGGGAAGGACCGAGAGCAACCGGGAAGCCAAATACTACGAAATCACCAAGGCGGGACAGAAAGCCTTAGGGGAGGAGACAAAAACGTGGAGAAGAATGTCGGCTCTGGTGGAACGGCTCTTGCTTGAGGAGTCTTAGCCATGAAGCACCTGAGACGCATCTTTCTAAGGTTTTATCTGCTTTTCACCGACACCAAAGTCGAGGCGGACCTGGCAAGAGAAATAGCCGCGCATCTAGCATTGATGGAAGACGAATATCTGCGCCAGGGCATGACCCCTGAGGATGCACGACGGGCGGCCAGACTCGCCTATGGAGGCGTGGAGCAGGCGAAGCAACTGCATCGCGACGAGCGAGCGTTTCAAGGGCTGGGCCAGATTCTGCAAGACACTCGATATACCTTCCGCCAACTGCGTAAGTCTCCCGGATTTACAATGACGGCCACCGTGATGCTGGCGTTGGGTATCGGAGCGACGACGGCGATTTTTTCCATCGTCGAGGGAGTACTGCTGCGTCCGCTGCCGTTCCCCGACCCAGATCGTCTGGTTATCCTGGGAGATGTGCTTGAAGGCTCGCATTGCGCGTCTTGCGCTCAGTCCAGCGTAACCGCTCCCGACGTCCGCAATTACATGCGTGACACGCAAAGCTTTAGCCACCTGGGTGGTTATCGAGGAAGATTGTTTGAACTATCCGGCACGGGCGATCCGGCGGCGGTGAATGCGACGCGTATGAGCGGCGAGGTCTTTGCCGCGCTCGGAGTGCCACCGCTGCTGGGGCGCACGTTCACGCAACAGGAAGATGAAGAACAGCAGCAAGTGGCGGTGTTGAGCTATCGCATGTGGCGGAGCCGCTTCCACGGCGATGCGAACGTACTGGGGAGCAAGATCATTCTCTATCGCAAGCCTTACACCGTGATCGGCGTGATGCCGCGCGATTTCGATTTTCCGCTCAACCCTGGGCATGTGAACCAGAGCGAGCTTTGGCTTCCGCTCAGCCTGCAGCCAGAGGAATTTACGGCGGGCAGCGCGGCGTCGTGGAACTCTCGCATGGTGGGGCGCCTAAAGCCCGGCATCACTGTCGAGCGGGCGCAGAGCGATGCGGAGCGAGTGGCGCGGGAAACGATGCGCGACTATCCGGCCTACATGCGCAGTCTTCGTATTCACGCGGTGGCGACGCCGCTGCAGGAAGATACGGTGGAGCAGGCGCGACCCCTTGTGCGCACCCTGTTCTTTGCAGTGATCGTTGTTCTGCTGATCGTGTGTGCGAA
Source organism: Bradyrhizobium sp. (assembly GCF_019242285.1). GTDB lineage: Bacteria > Pseudomonadota > Alphaproteobacteria > Rhizobiales > Xanthobacteraceae > Bradyrhizobium. The sequence goes on along the minus strand of NZ_JAFAVV010000550.1, from coordinate 1,363 downwards.
CCTGGCGGGGCTTCTGCTGGTGCGGGCCATCCGCAGACGAAGAGAGATCGCGGTGCGGCTCGCCCTGGGTGCTCGCGCGGGCACATTACTCCGACAGGCCATCGTGGAAAGCATGGCCTTGAGTATCGCCGGTGGCGCGATAGGGCTGACACTGGCGGCTCTCGCTCTGCGGGTGGGCGTAAGCTTGCTACCGCAGACGCTACCTCGCACCAATGAGATTGGCTTGGACTGGCCGGTCATGCTCTTCGCGCTGGGACTGGCGCTGCTGACCGGCTTCCTCTGCGGATTGGCTCCAGCATTTGCCGCAATCAGGATGAGCGTGAATGAGGCGCTCAAAGAAGGCGGACGCAGCGGCACCTCGGGCAGCGGCCACGCCAGGCTACGCTCGGCGCTGGTGGTTGCGGAGATTGCCGTGGCGCTGACCCTGCTTACCGCCTCCGGCCTATTGCTGCGCAGCTTCGAAAAGATGCGCGATGTCAAATTGGGCTTCCGCCCCGACAATACGGTGGCTGCGCTCTACGTTCTACCGCAGCAGCAGTATCGAACGCAATCTGCGATCGACGAATTCACGAAAACTCTGCTGAACGATCTAGCGCAGTTGCCTGGCGTTGATGCGGTTGGCATCACTTCGTTTTTGCCTGCGGTCGGCAATAACTGGGGCACCACTTTCACGATCGAAGGCTATGTTCCTGCCAGGGGCGGGGGATTGAATATGGCGGCGATGTCGCTGGTCGAGGGTGATCCCTTCGAGGCGCTGGGCATTCGTGTGCTCCGCGGTCGCGTCTTTACCGAGTCGGACAACGCCGGCTCACAGTTGGTGGCTATCGTGAATCACAGGATGGCCGAGCGCTACTGGCCAGGCCAGGACCCGATCGGCAAACGGCTGCGCCGGGGCTTGCCGGAGACCTCCACGCCGTGGATGACGGTGGTGGGCGAGGTCGATGACGTCAAGCTGGGGCCGCCCGATGCGGAGACGATGCCACAGGTATACCAGCCGGTAACACAGACGGTCGCCAGTGAAGGCGTTTTCGCCTCTGTCGGCGAATTGAGCGCCGCCGACGGCTGGATTGTTCTGCGCAGCCGTATGGCCCCGGAGCAGATGGAAGACACGGTGCGCGCAACGGTGCAGAAGATTGACCCGCAGTTGCCGCTCTGCCAGATGCAGACGATGGAGCACGCCATCTCGAAGAGCGAGGCGCCGCGACGCTTCAATACCGTGCTGATTTCCTCGTTTGCCATCGCTGCAGTGCTGCTCAGTGTTCTTGGGATCTATGGCGTGATTGCGTTCTCCGTGGCATTGCGCGAACAGGAAATGGCGGTGCGCATGGCGCTTGGCTGCCAGCGCTCCGGACTGGTCCTGCTG
>NZ_JAFAVV010000596.1 GCF_019242285.1 Bradyrhizobium sp. | reverse complement strand
CTCGGCGACGCGAGTTGAAAGTCGACCGGGCGCTTGGCGACATAGTCGGCCGGATGCACGCGCCAAGCGGGTTCAAAGACGCTCATCCGGTCACACCACCCATTCAGCCTTGATGGCACTGCCTTTACCTTGAGGCGATGTTTCCGCCTGGCGCCAGGACGAGAGCTGAAACAGCCCGGCCGGCAGAACCGACGCGAGGTCATCGTCGCTCGCGTCGCGGGCGATGATGACGAGAAAGGACGACAGCCCGGGATCGGCCCGGCGCAGCGGGCGCGGCGGCGAGAACATGGTGCCGACGCATTCGATCAGGAGCGGCGTCTTACCTTCGGCCACGCGCACCAGGCCCTTGATCCGCAGCAGCCGCTCGCCGAGCGCGCCGGCGAGATTGTCGAGCCAGGCGGCAAGGGCGGGATAGTCGATGTCGCCGGCCGGCCGCGCCGTACACAGCGCGAGGCGCGGATGGGCGCTCAGAGCATCGGCCGTGATCTCACGCAAGAGCGGGGTATCGGCGAGAGGCGCGAACGCCGCTAGCACCGCAGCCTCGCGATCCCGTGTGGCGATGACCTCAGCGAGTGGGTTGAGCGCGGCGATGGCCGACGGCGCGGCGGCGAGATCATCGGCCGAGACGAGATCGGTCTTGGTGGCGACGATGCGGTGCGCCGCCGCCCATTGCGCCGCCGCCTCCTCGAAGGTGGCGACATCGGTCCCGCGCACGATGTCATAGGTGCCGATCACGGCGATCTTCATCGGATGCTCGGCCAGCGTCGCGAGCGTGCGCAGCACCGGCCCGGGCATCGAGAGCCCGGAGGTCTCCAGGATGATCCGACGCAGCGGCCCCGCGCCGTCCGGGCGCGGCGCCGTGATCAGGCGGTCGATGGTGAAGGCGAGATCGCTGCCGACCTGGCAGCAGACGCAGCCGTTCGACAGCGTCGCCATCGGCACGTCGTCGCCGCTCTCGCGCAGCAGCACGCCGTCGAGCCCGATCTCGCCGGCCTCGTTGACGATGACAGCGGTGTCGGCGGCCTCCGCATGCGTCAGGAAGTCGCGCAGCAGCGAGGTCTTGCCCGAGCCGAGAAAGCCCGTCAGCACGAGAAAATCGAGTGCGCCGCCGCTCATTCCGCGGCCGCCGGCGTGGCGTATTTATCGGGCACGTCCTTCTCCCAGCTCGCATTGACCAGCTCGCGCACGTCGGCGAGCAGCTCGGCGGTATCATAGATGATGCCGTCCTTGATGGTGTATTTCAGACCGCGGTGCCACTCGACCTCGTTGGTGGCATCGTTGAAGCGCATCGCGCCGGTGCCGTACAGCAATTTGAAATCGGTCAGCGGGTTGTAGTCGTGCACCAGGAGATCGGCGCGCATCCCGATATCGATGGTGCCGACCTCGTCCTCGATGCCGCACAGAGCCGCCCCTTGCGAGGTCGCGGCGCGGATCACCTCCAGCGGATGGAAGCCCGCTTCCTGCAGCAGCTCCAGCTCCCTGACATAGCCGAAGCCGAAGATCTGGTAGATGAAGCCGGAATCGCTGCCGGTGCAGACGCGCCCGCCGCGATTCTTGTACTCGTTGATGAAGGCCATCCAGAGCCGGTAATTCTCCTTCCACTCGATCTCGTTCTGGGTCGACCAGCGGTACCAGTAGGAGCCGTGGCCGCCGCGCTGCGGCGTGAAATACTCCCACATCGACTTCCAGGTATATTGCTCGTGCCAGTCGGCCCGGCGCGCGCGCATCAGGTCGCGGTTGGCGTCGTAGATCGTGAAGGTCGGCACGAAGGTGAAGCCGAGCTTGAGAAAGCTTTCCAGCGTCTCCTCCCATTTGCGCGTGCCGGGCCTGGAAGCCTGGGAGAACATCTGGCCCGAGATCGAGAAGCGGAAATATTCGTCGGTGTAGTTGTAGTCGAGCGGGAAATCCTGCACGACGCGGTCCTCATACAGCGCCTCCGGCAGGCCGTAATAGTGCTCCGCGCTGGTGAGCCCCCAGCCCGCGGTGGTGAGCGCGTTCATCCGCGTCACCGCCATCTGCGCGTGATGGCAGCCGGAGCGCAGGCCGAGCTTTCGGCATTCGTCGAGGGCGGCTTCCATGATCGTCGGCGGCGCGCCGAAGAACTTGATGCCGTCGGCGCCGCGCTCCTTCACCTTGCGCAGCCAGGCCCGCCCCTGCTCCGGCGTGTAGATGGTCTTGACCATGTCGTTGACGGCCGGGAAGTAGGCATAGGCCAGCAGCCGCGGCGCGGCGATCGTGTTCTCCTTCGCGCGCTGGCGCTGGTCGATCACCCAGCCGAGCCCGTTCATCGAGCCCATCTCGCGCACGGTGGTGACGCCATGGGCGAGCCAGAGCTTGTAGACATAGTCGACCGGCGGCACCCAGCCGTTCGCCGAGTGATAGGCGACGCCGGCATGGGCGTGGCAGTCGACGAAGCCCGGCGTCACCCATTTGCCGCGGCAGTCGATCTCGTGGTCGGCGGGCTCGCTCGGGCCCGCGCCATAGCCTACCACCTTCTTCAGGCTGACGATGCGGCCGTTCTCGACGATGATGTCGATCGGGCCGATCGGCGGCGCGCCGGTGCCGTCGATCACGGTGGCGCCGCGCAGCGCCAGCCGCTTGAACGGACCCGTGCCGCGGTCGCGCGAGGTCGCTCTTGCGACGATCGGCACCTCACCCTTGTTGCGGATGCGCGCGAGCTCGTCGCCGGGGAGGACTTCCGCCTGATCAGCCATGTCGCATTCCCTTCCTTGATAAGGCTTCTGTTGGCGCTACCGCACGCGATAACGCCGCGCGAAAACGACGCTGCCGAGCACGGTGAAGGTCATTGTCACCGCCAGCAGCATGAAGGCCAGCGTGGCGCCCATCGGCCAGTTGTTGCCGCGCACGAACTGGTCGAAGACCGCAGGCGCCATCATCTTGAAACGCGGGCCGCCGAGAAGCACCGCGGTTGCATAGGTGTTCATGCAGAGAACGAAGACCAGGATGGAGCCGGCCGCAACCCCGGGTGCGGACAGCGGCAGGATCACCCGCCAGAAGGTCCGCATCGCGGAGGCGCCGAGATTGGAGGCGGCGTCCTCCAGGTCGCGCGGGATGCTCTCGATGACGGCCGAGATGGTCAGGATCATGTAAGGCAGGACCACCGCGATGATTCCGAGCACGACCGCCTTGGGCGTGTACATCAGAGCCAGCGGTTCGCGGATCACACCGATCGCCAGCAGCGTCTGGTTGACCAGGCCGCCGCGGTCGAACAGCGCCATCCAGCCCGCCGCGCGCACGACATTGCCGACCAGCAGCGGGAACATGGTCGCGATGACGACGAGGCTCTTCCAGCCGCTCTGCAGGCGGGCCAGCCAATAGGCCGCGGGATAGGCGATGACGAGAGTCAAGGCGGTGCAGAGCAGCGCGACACCGAGCGTCGACAGGATCACCTCCTGGTAATAGGGATCGGTGGCGGCCCGCACGTAGTTGTCGGGCGAGACCGTCGCGATCATCAGCTCGGTCGGGCTGAACTGCTCGAGCGAGATCCGGAACATCAGGACCATCGGCCCGACCAGCAGGGCGAGCACCAACAGGCACGCGGGCACCACCAGCAGTGCCATCACGCTACGCCTTGAACTGCTTGTTCCAGAAGTCGAGGGTGCGCTGCGAGCGCTGCGCCTGGTAGGCGTAGTCCGGCTTCAAGAGCTTGGCGCGGTCGGCCTCGCCGAGGCTGACCTGCTTGGCCAGCTCCTCCGGCAGCACCGCATCGGTCACGGTCGGCACATAGCCCATCTTGTCGGCGAAGGCGACCTGCGCCTTGGCGTCCAGCATCGCGTCGAGATAGGTGAAGCCGCCGTCCTTGTTGCGCGCGTTGCGCGGCACGGAGGCCTCGAACACGATCGCGACTGCGCCTTCCTTCGGAACGACATGCGAGAGCGGGATGCCGGACTTCTTCCACATGAAGCCCCGGGCGAGCCACATCGTGGTGAGCCAGACCTCCTCCGATTTCAGCGCGGCCGCCAGCGCCTCGTTGGACGGATAGACCTTGGCGTCCAGCGAACGCAGCTCCATCAATTTCTGCTCCGCCGGATCGAAATTGGAAACGCTGCCGCCGCCGGCGAGCGCGGCTGCCAGCGTGTTATTGGGATAGAGGATGTCGACCAGCCCGACCTTGCCGCGCCATTTGGGATCCCAGAGGTCGGCAAAGGCGGTCGGCGGCGCCTTCACCTGGTTGGTGTTGTAGAGGATCACCTGCGCCGAATAGATATGGGGGATCGCGGTCGCGGTGCGCAGCTCCGGAAACACCTTGTCGAGCCGCGACACCTTGGCGGCGTCGACCGGCTCGAACGCCTCGGTGGCGGCGACGATATAGTGGTCGGAATCGGACAGGCAGGCGACGTCCATCGAGCCGCGCCGGCTCTGCCGTTCGGCGAGCAGCTTGGTCTTGCGCGGATCGGCATTGGCGACGTCCTGCAGCACCTCGACGCCCTTCGGCGCGAGCAGCGGCTTGTCGATGAGGTCGCTGAGCAATTGTCCGTAATCGCCGCCCCAGGTACCGACCACGACCTGGCCGGTCTCCGCATGGCTTGCGGGCACATTCACAGCGAGTGCGGCGGCGGCACCGGCGCCGGCCGATAGAAAACGACGTCGGGATATCATGATGACCTCTCCTATCAGGAAATTTGCGGTAACAGTCGCGGGGCCCGGCGGTCCCACACCAGTGAAACGATATCATCCGGCTTGATCGAGGCCAGCCTGTCGTCGTCGCCGGGCGTCGGCCGGATCACCACGAAGGAGGCGTCGCCGACGCGCACATGGACCTCGGTCTGCGGCCCGAGATAGGTCACGGCCCTGACGGCCCCGCTGATCTCGCCATCGGCGCCGAAGCCGATCGTGATCCGCTCCGGCCGCAGCGCAAAGGCGGTGGCGTCCTTATGCTCATCGGCCGCGGGGGCGACCGGCAGCAGCAATCCACCCTCGGTGCGGAAATGCGTCTCGCTCTCCCGGCGGCCTGGCAGGATGTTACAGCGGCCGACAAAGTCGGCAACAAACGCGTCCGCCGGCTCGTCGTAGAGTTCTTTCGGCGTTCCGATCTGGCGCACGCGGCCGCTTTCCATCACCACGAGGCGGTCGGCCATGGTCAGCGCCTCCTCGCGGTCGTGCGTGACGAGCAGCGTCGTCAGCCCGAGCCGCTGCTGCAGCGTGCGGATCTCGATCCGGACCTCGGCGCGCAATTTGGCGTCGAGGTTGGACAATGGCTCGTCGAGCAGGAACAGCTTTGGATTGATCACCAGCGCCCGTGCCAGCGCCACGCGCTGCTGCTGGCCGCCGGACAATTCGCGCGGCAGCCGATCGGCGAGATGCGAAAGCCGCACCAGCTTCAGCACGTCGGCGACCTTGGCGGCGCGCTCGGCCGCGCCGAGTCCGCGCATCTCGAGGCCGAAGCCGACATTCTGCGCCGCGGTCATGTGCGGAAACAGCGCGTAGGACTGGAACACCATGCCAGTCGAACGCCGGTAGGCCGGCAATCGCGTCACGTCCTCGTCGTCGAACAGCACGCGTCCGCTGGTCGGTGGCAGGAAGCCCGCGACCATGCGCAGGGTCGTGGTCTTGCCGCAGCCGGACGGACCCAGCAGCGCGACCAGTTCGCCCTCGCGCACGGCAAGTTCGAGACCGTCGACGGCGACCGCGGCGCCGAACCGTTTCGTCAATCTCTCGACCGAGAGCCTCGCCATCACACCACCCGCGACAGTTTGACGAAGCGATCGGTCGTTGCCATCAGGACGCCGACCAGCAGGATCTGCACGGTCGCAACCGCGGACAGGGTCGGGTCGATACGGAATTGCAGATAGTTCAGCATCGCAACCGGCAAGGTGGTCCGACCAGGGCCTACCAGAAGCAGCGACAGGTCGAGATTTTCAAAACTCTGGATGAAGGAGAACATGGTGGCGGCGACGATGCCGGACCGCATCATCGGCAGCGTGATGCGGCGAAACACCGTGAAGGGGCTCGCGCCGAGATTGGCGGCGGCCTCCTCGGCGGCACGGTCGAGGCCCTGCAGGCTCGCGACCACGAGCCGCACCGTCCAGGGAATCGCGAGCAGGATGTGGGCCGCGACCAGCCCCTGCACCGTCGCCTTGATGTCGCGGTCGAAGAAATCCTCCGCCAGCACATAGAGCATGTAGAGGCCGGAGCCCGCGACCACGCCGGGCACCGCGAGCGGTGCCAGCAGGAACGTCGAGAGCGCGCCGCGGCCTTTGAATTCGCCTCGCACGATGGCAAGTGCGGCGGCAGTGCCGATCGGCACGCCGATCGCGGCGGCGATCAGCGCGATCTGGAAGCTGGTGACGAGCCCGCGCAAGAATTCCGGCTTGTCCCAGGCATTGGCGTACCAGTGCAGGGTGAGCGCCGGCGGCGGGAAGCTGATGATCTCCTGCGCGAAGAAGCTCGTGACCGCCACCATCAGGACCGGCGCGAAGATGATGAGATAGGCGAGCGCGACCAGCGCCCGCATCAGGGCTCGGCCGAGCAACGGCCGTTCAGTGAGACGGGCAAAGATTGAGGCAGGCATGCGCAATGGCGATCGCGGGTCCGGAGGGCACTCGTCGGGCGCGGCATGGTAGTCCGGCCCGGGTCACGTCGCCAAGCCCACAGCATGGGCGCCGATTGCGGTAATTTGGGCGCTTTTGCCCGTTTGCCAGCGGGTTGCGCTACCGGCTTGGGCAGCTCCTGGGCAGCTCACCGTGGCGCCCATCGCATCGCGATGTGCGGGATGCCGTCGTCGTCGAACGGCTCGCCCACCGGCACGAAGCCGAACGAGGCGTAGAAGCGCGCGAGATGCGCCTGCGCGTCGAGATGAACCGGCGATTGCGGATAGCGCCGCTGCGCTTCCAACAGCGCCGCAGCCATCGTGGCGCGGCCGTATCCGAGACTCCGCGTGTGCTTCGCAACCGCGAGGCGGCTGATCGACGGAATCGGATGCCTGCAACCGGGCGGCAGGACTCGAACGACGGCAACCAGTTCGCCCGACGCATCGCGGCCGACGCCATGGATGGCGTCGCGATCAAAACCGTCGGCATCGAGAAACGCACAGGCCTGCTCGACCACGAACACCGCCTGCCGCAGCCGCAGCGCGTCATAGAGATCGGACGGCGTGAGGTCGGCGAAGGCGCGCCATTGGACAATCAAGGTCATTACCTATGTCTGCGAGCGCTACAGGATCCATCATCCGGCCGAAACGTGAAAGCGCATGCCGGCGCGCTTTTGCAGATATCCGATCACGTTGAACAGGTTCTTCGCCTGGGGATTGCCGCGCGGCCCAAACATACGAATGAGGCTCTTGGGCGGCGCACCCGTCGCCTCGCCGAGTTTCTCGAACCCCACGGTCGCCTTGATGTAGTTGCGCAGGATAGTCTTGCCAGTCTCCACGTCTCCAGCGAGCATGGCATCGATACCTTCGCGTAGGAGAGCTTCGGCAAACTTCTTGTCGAGCTTGACCTGATGCTGCACGAGGTCTTTGAAGCTCTTTGTTCTCGCCATCGCCAAACTCCTTCAACGCCCGCGCTTGCTCTGTTTGTAGTCTTGCCAGTATGCGTGAGCCGCTTCGATGTCACGCTGCTGACGTTTCTTCGTTCCGCCGTCAACAGGATCACGAGTGTCTCGCCGTCACGGCCGAGATAGACACGGTAACCGGGACCAAAATCGATGCGATATTTCAGGACCCCCTCACCAACGGACTTCACATGGGAGAGGTTTCCCTGCTCGAGCCTCGCGATCGCGCGCGTGACTTTGGCGCGGGCCACCGCGTCCAATCCGCAAACCACTTGGCGAAGGGTTGCTGCCCGTCCGCGCCGACATAGTAGCGGATTTCCACCATGGTTCATGGGTAACACAAATGTTACCCATCCGCAAGGGCAGCGAACGTAGCCCGTATGAGCATCGAGCATAGCGATATACGGGGCCGATATCCGGATATCGCCACGCTCATCCAGGCTACGTCCCCACCTCCTCCCTCAATCGCTGAGATATTCCGGGTAGCGCGCGCGGATGCGGGCGAGCTCGCTGAGCGTGCCCGAGAGATGGTTGCGCAGGTGCTTCTGCGCGTCGTCACCCCTGCCGGCACCGATCGCCCGCACGATCAGCTTGTGATGCCTCAGGATGTCCTGCGCCTTGCCGGGCGACGGCAGATGCATGCGCCGCAGCCGGTCGATGTGGCCGCCGCGGCTGCGCACCAGCGACCACAGGTCCTGCTTGTCGGCGGCGGCATAGAGCTGGGCATGGAATTCATTGTCGGCGGACATGAACTTCTCGAACAGGCCTGCTCTCGCGAATTTCTGCTGCCGCGCGATCGCGGCGTCGAGCTCGGCGATCAGCGCCGCGTCATGGTTGAGCGCCAGCAGGCGAACGATCTCGAGCTCCAATGCCTGGCGCAGGAAGTGGGCCTGTTGCGCCAGGCGGATGTCGACCCGGCTCACCACTGTCGCATGTTGCGGGAAGACGTCGACCAGCCCCTCCTCTTCCAGCCGCATCAGTGCGTCGCGGATCGGCGTCGAGCTGACCCCGAACTGGCTGGCCAGTTCGGCGCGTGACAGCGGCGCGCCGGGCGGCAATTCCAGCGCGATGATCATCCCGCGCAGCCGCTCGAACACCTGCGGCGCGGCCTGGCGGTCGCGATCAAGCCGCTCGGCGGCGCGCGGAGCATGGCGGGAGGCAGCCGGCACGAGGGCCATGGATGAAACCGGTAACAGGAAGAATAGCCTTGCGTCAGATGCACTAATATATTAGTGCATCTCGCTGCGGCCGTCAACCAAAGCGGCGCTCCGGAAGAAATGCGACCATGAGCAACAGGATGATGTGGGGTGCGGGCGCGGGCCTGATGGCGCCGCTCGCGACCGCGCTCGTATTCGGCGTCCCCTCGGGCCAGGGCGGACTTGGCGGGTTCATCTTCGAGAACCGCAACCTGCCCGACATTCCCGCGGTGTCCGCCGGGCTATTGCCCGTCATCATCATCGGCCTGATCGTGGAGAACCCGATCTTCCGCACGATCGAGCGCAACAGCGTCCAGAAGTGGGACATGCACGCATGAGCGCCAGCAGGAAATCACCGGCAGAGCTTCGCAGCGCGCGCTGGTTTGTGCCCGACGACCTGCGCGCCTTCGGCCACCGTTCGCGCACGATGCAGATGGGCTACGCGCCGGAAGAGTGGAGGGACCGGCCGGTGATCGCGATCCTCAACACCTGGTCGGACGCGCAGCCCTGCCATACGCATTTCAGGAGCCGGGTCGACGACATCAAGCGCGGCATCCTGATGGCCGGGGGCTTCCCGATCGAACTGCCGGCGCTTTCGCTGTCGGAATCTTTGTTGAAGCCGACCACGATGCTCTATCGCAACATGCTGGCGATGGACGCCGAGGAGCTGCTGCGCGGCCATCCCGTCGACGGCGTCGTGCTGATGGGCGGCTGCGACAAGACCACGCCCGGGCTCCTGCTCGGCGCCACCAGCATGAACCTGCCGGCGATCTACCTGCCGGCCGGCCCGATGCTGCGCGGCAACTGGAAGGGCCGGACGCTGGGCTCCGGCTCGGATGCCTGGAAATATTGGGACGAACGGCGCGCGGGAAAAATCTCCGACCGCGACTGGCTCGACATGGAGGCCGGCATCGCCCGCAGCTACGGCACCTGCATGACCATGGGCACCGCCTCCACCATGACCGCGATCGCGGAGGCGATCGGCATGACGTTGCCGGGCGCGTCATCGATCCCGGCGGCCGATGCGAACCACATCCGCATGGCGTCGGAGTGCGGCCGCCGTATCGTCGAGATGGTGTGGGAGGATCTCACGCCGCAGCGGATCCAGACCCGCCAGGCCTTCGAGAACGCGATCACCGTGGCGATGGCGATGGGCTGCTCGACCAACGCGATCATCCATCTGATCGCGCAGGCGCGCCGCGCCGGCCAGGATATCGGGCTCGCCGATTTCGAGACCGCGAGCCGCAAGGTGCCCGTGATTGCCAATGTGCGTCCGAGCGGCGACACCTACCTGATGGAGGATTTCTTCTATGCCGGCGGCCTGCCCGGCTTGATGAGCCGGATCAGGGAGCATCTGCATCTCGACTGCCTCACGGTTACCGGCAGGACACTGGGCGAGAACATCGCGAGCGCTGAGGTCCATAATGACGACGTCATTCGCACCCTGGGCAACCCGATCTACAAGGAAGGCGCGCTCGCGGTGCTGAAGGGCAACCTCGCGCCCGACGGCTGCGTGATCAAGCCTTCTGCCTGCGATCCGCGCTTTCTGAAACACACCGGGCCCGCGCTGGTGTTCGACGACTATCCGTCGATGAAGAAGGCGATCGATGATCCCGATCTCGACGTCACCGCCGACCATGTGCTGATCCTGCGCAACGCCGGGCCGCTGGGCGGTCCGGGCATGCCGGAATGGGGCATGCTGCCGATCCCCGCGAAACTGGTGAAGCAGGGCGTGCGCGACATGGTGCGATTGTCGGACGCGCGGATGAGCGGCACCTCCTATGGCGCCTGCATCCTGCACGTGGCGCCGGAATCCTATGTCGGCGGCCCGCTGGCGCTGGTGCGAAACGGCGACCACATCACCCTCGACGTCGCCGCGCGCAGCATCAATCTCGACGTGCCGGCAGCCGAGCTCGAACAGCGGCGCACCGAATGGACGCCGCCGGCCCACCGTTTCGAGCGCGGCTATGGCTGGATGTTCTCGCGCCACATCAGGCAGGCCAATGAGGGCTGCGATTTCGATTTCCTGGAGACCGGTTTCGGCGCACCGGTTGGAGAGCCGTCGATTTACTAACCCGCCGTTCCGGGGCGATGCAAAGCATCGAACCCGGAACCTCGAGATTCCGGGCTCGATGCTGACGCATTGCCCCGGAATGACAGCGAGGACGACCATGCCCCACCTCAGCGACACCACTCGCAACAAACTCACGACCATCTCCACCGCCACGGTGGCGACCGCGCTCTACAAGCGCGGCTTCCGCATCCAGTGCATCCAGAATGTGCACCCGCTGAGCCCGGACCAGCCGACCCTGGTCGGCGAGGCCTTCACGCTACGCTACATCCCGGCGCGTGAGGACCTCAACAAGCTCGACGTGTTCCGCGACCGCTCCCATCCGCAGCGCAAGGCAATCGAGGACTGCCCGGTAGGCGCCGTGCTGGTGATCGACAGCCGCAAGGATGCGCGCGCGGCTTCGGCCGGCGCGATCCTGGTGACGCGGCTGATGAAGCGCGGCTGCGCCGGCGTGGTCACCGACGGCGGCTTCCGCGATTCGGCCGAGATCGCCAGGCTCGGCTTCCCGGCCTATCACCAGCGGCCGAGCGCGCCGACCAATCTCACGCTGCACCAGGCGATCGAGATCAACGGCCCGATCGCCTGCGGCGATGCGCCGGTGTTTCCCGGCGACGTCATCCTCGGCGACGGCGACGGCGTGATCGTGATCCCGGCGCATCTCGCCGATGAGATCGCCGAGGAAACCTTCGAGATGACGGCGTTCGAGGATTTCGTTGCCGAGGAGGTCCACAAAGGCCGGTCGATCGTCGGGCTCTATCCGGCGACGGACGAGCAGACGCTGAAGGATTTTGCAGTCTGGCGAAAGGCGAACGGGCGATGATCTACTGTAGCCCGCATGAGCGCGGCGATATGCGGGACCCCTGTTCGCGGACATCGCTGACGCTCATCCGGGCTACGACCTCTACCCGCCTCACGCGATCGCCGCGAGATAGCGCGCGACCGACGCCTCGAATGCCGGCTTGGCGACGGCCTCGATGTTGCGGCCCCACCAGCCGCCATGGATGCGATCGAAGTCCAGCGGCGCGATCACATCGGCGATGAGCCGCACCGCCTTGGCATTGAGCGGCAGCAGGTTCGGATAACTGTACATGAAGCTGACATGGCGGCGGTCCATCGCGACCATGGCGATGTCGCCGACGAACAGCGCGCCCCTGCCCTCGGCGCCCGCGCGCCAATGCAGCACGCTGGCGCCGGGAAAATGCCCGCCGGCGCGGAGCAGCGTCATGCCGTCCGAAATTGCCAATTTGTCACCGGTCCACGGCACGATGGAAGGATGCGGCCGCGTGACGAAGGCGCGATCGTCAGTGTGCAGGTACACCGGAGCGCCGCCGAACGCATCGCTCCAGTCCGCGACCGCGCCATAGAAATGCGGATGCGACACCGCGATCGCCTTGAGCCCGCCGAGCGAACGTACATGGGCAATCGCTTCATCGGTCGCGAGCGGAATGCAGTCCCACATCACGCAGCCGTCGGCCTCGCGCAGCAGCAGCGCGCGCTGGCCGATCGCGAATGACGGCTCCATGCCGATGCCCAAAACGCCCATGTCATCGCGCCAGACCAGCCGGTGGCGCTGCAACAGTTCCTCGCGGCTGAGCCAGCTCTGGCCGTTCCAGTTCACGAATTGCCGCTCGTCCTCGCAGATCACGCAGGCATGCGGGGGCGATGAGCTGTCGGCAAATTGCGCACCGCATTGAAGGCAGGTCCAGAGAGGCATGGGATGATCCCTTCAAAAGGCTCACAACAGGATGCGCGAACGCCGGCACAATGCCAGTCTCAATCCTGCGCGGCCGCCATGCGCTCGAGCAGATGCCGCCCCGCCGCTTCCAGATGCGCTTGCAAGGCCTGGATGGCGCCCTGCGCGTCGCCTTTCCTCAGGTGCTCCACGATGGCGCGGTGATCGTTCAGCCAGCGCGGTTTCTTGGCCGGCATCGTCGCATAAGCGCTGACATGCAATCGGCAGGCTCGCCGCAACGACTCGATCATCGCGAGTTGCCGCGGGCGGCCGGCGGGCTGATAGAGCGCGCGGTGAAACGCCCAGTCGCCGGCGGCCCAAGCCCGCGTGCCGGCGTCAAGGTCCGACTTGCGGCGGACGCGCTCGATCTCCTCCAACTCGGCAGGCGCGACATGCGCGGCGGCCCGGCGCAGCGCATCGCATTCCAAGAGCACGCGCAGGTCGTAGATTTCCCGGACCTCGGCCGCCGTGAGGGTGATCGCCCGCGCGCCCCGGTTGGCCTCGATCTCGATCAGCCCCTCGCCGGCCAGGATGCGCAGCGCATCCCGGATCGGAATCCGGCTGACGCCGAAGCGCTCGGCGAGCATGACCTGCGACAGCTCCGCGCCCGGGCGCAACGTCCCCGCCATCAGTTCGGAGCGCAGCTCCGCGGCGATCATCTCCGGGGTCATCCCTTGCCCTTGGTTTCCCTTGCCCTTAGTTTCGACTCGCTGTATACACGTATACACAAAGAGGGAGCCATGGCCAAGCTTCACGATTACACGGCGGAGATCGCCTGGAGCGGGGATCGCGGCGAGGGCACGAAGCGCTATCGCGGCTACGATCGCACCTGGCGCATCGCCACCTCGGGCAGGCCGGTGATCGAATGCTCGAACGATCCGCTGCTCGGCGGCGATCCGGCAAAGCCCAATCCGGAGGACCTGCTGCTGGCGAGCCTCGCCGGCTGCCACATGCTCTGGTACCTGCATCTGGCGAACGACGCCGGCATCGTGGTACGCGCCTATCAGGACCATCCGCTCGGGGTCGGCGAGACCGGGTCGAAGGGCGAGGGTCGCTTCGTGCGCGCGACCTTGCGGCCGAGGATCACCGTGGAGCGCGGCGCCGACCTCGCCAAGGCCGATGCCCTGCATCACGACGTGCATCACTACTGCTTCATCGCACGATCGGTGAATTTCCCGATCAGCTACGACGCAAGCTATCTGGAGGTCTGATCAGCGCGAGGTTTTCGCGCTCGCCTTTGCTTCTCCGGATCCTTGAGGCCGTAAGAGGCAAATCCCACCGCCACCTCCGCGATCTCCTCCTTGGTGAGGATGAAAGGCTGGCCAAGCCCGAGCGCCAGATAATACTGGCGCGCCAGCGTCTCGAGCTCGACGGCGAGCCACATCGCCTTGTCGAGCGTGGCGCCGACCGCGATCATGCCATGATTGGCCAACAGGCAGCCATTGCGGCCTTCGAGCGCGGCGAGCGCGAGCTCCGACAGCTCCTTGGTGCCGTAGCGCGCATAGCCGGCGCAGCGGATGTCGTCGCCGCCGAACGCCGCGATCATGTAGTGGCAGGCCGGGATCGGCTTGCGCGCGATCGCAAGCACCGTGGCATAGGTGGAGTGGGTGTGGACGATGGCGCCGACGTCGGACCGGGCGCGCAGGATGTCGAGATGGAAGCGCCATTCGGTCGAGGGCTTCAGTGGCCCGCTCCATGATCCATACTCGCCGTCGAGCGGCATCGCGGCGATCATCTCCGGCTCCATCGCATCGTAGGGCACGGCCGACGGCGTGATCAGCATCCGCTCCTGGTATCGGGCGGAGATGTTGCCCGAGGTGCCCTGGTTGAGGCCGCACGCGTTCATCCACCGACACTTGCCGATGATCGCCGCGCGCAACTGCCGTTCCTCATGCTTCATGACGTGGTCCCGGCGTTCCATCAAATCGATGTTCCGATCCTATCAAATTCATGCACTGTTCGGACACCGTCAGTTGCGCCAATATCCTCCGGGACGTTCAGCCATGTCTTCGAGGAGATGCCGTCGATGAAGGGTGCAGAGCTTCTGGTGTCCGCGCTGGAGAACGAGGGCGTCAGCCGGATTTTCGGGGTGCCGGGCGAAGAGAATCTCGACGTGGTCGAAGCGCTGCGGCGTTCGTCGATCAAGCTTGTTCTGACCCGGCATGAGCAGGCGGCAGCCTTCATGGCAGCCACGCATGGGCGGCTGACCGGGAGACCCGGCGTCTGCATCGCGACCCTCGGGCCGGGCGCGCTCAACTTCACGACGGGTGCGGCCTATGCGCTGCTCGGCGCGATGCCGATGGTGATGATCACCGGCCAGAAGGGAATCCTGACCCGCAAGCAGGCGCGGTTCCAGGTCGTCGACATCGTCTCCGCGATGGCACCCTTGACCAAGATGACGCGCCAGATCGTCAGCCCCGCCACCATTCCCTCGATCGTCCGCGAAGCCTTTCGCGTGGCGCAGCAGGAGCGGCCGGGACCGGTTCATCTGGAATTGCCGGAAGATATCGCCGCGGCGCAGACCGCGCCGATCGCGCCGATTCCGCCCCACCCGATCGAGATTCCGGTCGCCCACAGCGGTGCGCTCGACCGCGCCGCCGATTTGATCGCCAAGGCCGAGCGGCCGCTGATCATGCTCGGCGCCGCCGCGAGCCGGCCGCATCTGGCGGACGCGCTCACCGATTTCGTGCGGCGCCTGCAGATCCCGTTCTTCAACACCCAGATGGGCAAGGGCGCGGTCGCGGGCGGCTCCGGCCTCTACATGGGAACGGCCGCGCTGTCGGAGCGCGACTACGTCCACGACGCCATCGACCGCGCCGATTTGATCATCGCCATCGGCCATGACACGGTCGAGAAGCCGCCCTTCTTCATGGGCGCGCACGGGCCGATGGTGCTGCACATCGGCTACCTGCCGGCCACGGTCGAGGAGGTGTTCTTTCCGAATGCGGAGGTGGTCGGTGACGTCGGCCCGAGCCTGACGCTGTTGGCCGATCGGCTCGAAGGCCGATTGCCGAAGGGCGGCGCGCTGCTCGGGCTGCGCGAGGCGATCCTCCGCCACATCACCGATCGCGCCGAGGAGAGCCGCTACCCGCTGACGCCGCAGCGGATCGTCCACGACGTGCGGCAGGTGATGCCGGAGGACGGCATCGTCTGCCTCGACAACGGCATGTACAAGATCTGGTTTGCGCGCAACTACCGCACGGCGGTGGCCAACACGCTGCTGCTCGACAACGCGCTCGCGACCATGGGCGCGGGCCTGCCGTCGGCGATCATGGCCGCCCTGCTCAATCCCGGCCGCCGCGTGATGGCGGTGTGCGGCGACGGCGGCTTCATGATGAATGCGCAGGAACTGGAAACCGCGGTGCGGCTCGGCCTCGACCTCGTCGTCCTGATCCTGCAGGACAACGCCTACGGCATGATCCGCTGGAAGCAGGGCGTCGACGGCTTTCCGGATTACGGCATGACCTTCGGCAATCCGGATTTTGTCGCTTACGCACACGCCTACGGCGCCAGGGGCAGCCGCGTCGAGCATGCCGATGGACTGAGTGCCGCGCTGGAAACCGCCTTCACGGAAGGCGGCGTGCATGTCGTCGCCGCGCCGGTCGACTATTCCGAGAACATGCGCGTGCTGGTGGAGGAACTGCGCGCGCATGAGAAGGGGGTGTGAGGGGGGCTCTCGCTGGAATTTCAGCCAAACCTGACATGCATATATTTTCATTTATTGACAAATATTCTATATCCAGCTAACTAACGCCTCTAGCCGCAGGAGGAACCGACGTGACCGACCCCTACCGTCCCAAAGGACTCTCGAGCGCCGTCTGCTATCAGGATCCCAAGGCCGCCTTTCGCTGGCTCGAGGAGGCGTTCGGCTTCGAGCCGCTGTTCGTCATTCTCGACGCCGACGGCAAGCTCGCCCATTCGGAGATGACCTTCGGCCATTCCGTCGTGATGGTCGGCAGCGAGTGGAGCGCCGATCACAGGAGTCCGAAATCCACCGGCGGCAAGAACACCCAGACCGTGCACGTGCAGCTCGCGGAAGGCGAGGACGTCGACGCCCATTGTGAGCGCGCGCGCAAGGCGGGCGCGGCGATCCTGCAGGAGCCCGACACCCAGTTCTACGGCGACCGCACCTATCGCGCGCGCGACCCGGAGGGCCACATCTGGACCTTCGGCGTCACCGAGCGGCGGATGACGCCGGAACAGTGGGACGAGGCTAGCGGTCTCACGACCAAGAAGCGGCTCGATTGAGCTCGCGCATCGACAAGACGCTGGCGGCGCTCGCCGATCCCTACCGGCGCCAGGCGGTGGAGCTGCTCGGCCAGCGGCCGCGCCGGGCCGGCGAACTCGCCGAGATGCTCGGCCTGCCGGCACCGGCGATGAGCCGGCATCTGCGCCAGTTGAGGCAGAGCGGCCTGGTCGAGGAGACCCATCCCGAATTCGATGCGCGCGTTCGCGTCTATGCGCTGAAGGACGGCGCCATGGCCGAGTTGAAGCGCTGGCTTGCCGACACCGAGGCGATGTGGACGATGCAGCTCGCAAGCTTCAAGAAGCACGTCGAGAAGAAGCGCAAATGACCGCGGCGGTGATCGTCTCGATCCGCCTCGACGCCACGCCGGCCCAGGCCTTCGAGGCTTTCACGGCGGAGATCGGCCAATGGTGGCGGCCGAATCCCCTGTTCGCGCTGACGCCACGCGGCGACGGCGCGCTTCGCTTCGAGCCCGGCGAAGGCGGGCGGCTGGTCACCGCGCTTCCGAACGGAAAGGAGTTCGAGGTCGGCCGCATCACCGTCTGGAAACCAGGTGAGCGGCTCGCGCTCACCTGGCGTCAGGCGACTTTCGCGCCGGGTCAAATGACGGAGCTCGACGTGCGCTTCGAGCCGATCGGAGACCAGACCCGCGTGACGGTCGAACATCGCGGCTGGGACACGGTCCCGCAGGGTCACGTCGCCCGTCATGGTTTCCCGCTCATGCTGTTCCAGCGGCGGCTGGCCGAGCACTGGCGCGTGCTGCTCGCGGCTCTCGACGCCAATGCGCGCCGCGGTCAACCGTGATAGGCGAACAGCTCGATCGGATCACTGAAGCCGCGCACCGAATGTTCGCCGACGCGTTCGAGATCGAAATCGCATCCGACGAGGTCGGCGAAGGCGCGCGACAGCAGCACCGGCTTGCCCAATTGCTTGGTGAGGCTTTCGAGCCGCGAGGCCATGTTGACCGCCGGGCCGATCACGGTGAAGTCGAGCCGGGTGCGCGAGCCGATATTGCCGTACATGACATCGCCGACATGGACGCCGATGCCGTAGTTCAGC
The DNA here is from genome assembly GCF_019242285.1 of Bradyrhizobium sp. Lineage (GTDB taxonomy): Bacteria > Pseudomonadota > Alphaproteobacteria > Rhizobiales > Xanthobacteraceae > Bradyrhizobium. The sequence goes on along the minus strand of NZ_JAFAVV010000596.1, from coordinate 8,896 downwards.
GGCGCGCGGCCGGTCCCGTCGTTCTTGACGTTCAGGGCAGCCATCGCCTGCCGCGCCTCGGACACCGCATGCAGCAGGTTGGCGCAGGCCCGCTTCTCGCTGAGTGGGAAGATGGCGAGCAGGCCGTCGCCGATGAATTTCAGGATCTCCCCGCCATGCCGGGTGATCGGCTCCGACATCGCGTCGAAATAGTCGTTGAGGAGCTCGATGACGTCGTCGCGCGGCCAATTGTCGGAGATCTTGGTGAAGTCGCGCAGATCGCAGATCATGATCGCGGCGTGCACCGTCGTGCCGCTGCCGCGCCTGGTGGCGCCGGCCAGGATGAGCTCGCCGGCATGGGCGCCGACATAGGTTTCGAGCAGCGTTCGCGCCAGCCGGTTCTTGACGCGGATTTCGCTGACCAGCGCCAGCGCCGGCAACAGGTTGCGCAAGCCCTCGATATGCGCGGCCTCGAACCCGCCCGGCCGGTCGGTTGCAAAAGTGACGATGTGCCGCTTGCCGAGCGTGTGGTAGAGCGGCCATGCCACATAATCGGTCAGGCCCTTCGCCCGCATCTCGTCGTAGACGGCGTGCTTGCGTCCCAGCGCGCCGTCCTGCGCGAGATTCTCGCGCACCTCTTTGGCCCCGTCCTGGATCTCGTTGGCGGGACTGCCGATGAATTCCGATCGCTCCCTGACGTCATAGTCCACCCTCGCGATCTCAGCCTCGCGCATCCCGTCGGCCCACATAATCCGGGCGCCGAGCCATTGCGGATGGTGGATCAGGACATGGAGCGTCGCCCGCTTGACGGGAATGCCCGCGCGCTGCAGCCGCAGACACATCTCGGCGAAAATGTTGTCGATGAAGCGCTCATCGCGGGTGTCGTTGGTCAGCCAGTTCACGACCTCACCGCCAAGATGCGCGGTGTCGGAATCGATATTCGGTGGCGCGTTCATGGCATGCTCCTGGGTGGGCGATCGGGGTCGACGGCAGGGGATATGTCGTGTGCCCGCCCGGCGGCGTCAACGGCACGGAAAGCACATCCTTTGTCGACCACGCCTGCCGGAGATGCTAGTTTCGATGCGGCGCGCGTCAGTGGGACCGGAGGAAGGCATGGAAGGCGGCATGGTTACGCCCGCCCAGGCTTTGGTGCGTTTTGCCGGCATTCAGAAGACCTATGATGGCGAACACCTCGTGGTCAAGAACCTCGACCTCGACATCCGAAAAGGCGAGTTCGTCACCCTGCTCGGCCCGTCGGGCTCCGGCAAGACCACCACGTTGATGATGCTGGCGGGTTTCGAGGTTCCGACCCAGGGCAACATCTACCTGGCGGGCCGGCCCATCAACAATTTGCCGCCGCACAGGCGCGACATCGGCATGGTGTTCCAGAACTACGCGCTGTTTCCCCACCTGACGGTCGCGGAGAACATCGCCTTTCCGCTGTCCGTCCGCAACATCGGCAAGTCGGAGGCGCGGGAGCGCGTGCGGACGGCGCTGCGCATGATCAAGCTGGAAAACCTGGCGCAGCGCCGGCCGGGGCAGCTTTCCGGCGGCCAGCAACAGCGCGTGGCGCTGGCCCGTGCCCTGGTCTACAATCCGCAACTCGTGCTGATGGACGAGCCCCTGGGCGCATTGGACAAGCGCCTGCGCGAGCAGATGCAGTTCGAGATCAAGCAACTGCACGAGACGATGGGCATCACCGTGGTCTACGTCACCCACGACCAGAGCGAGGCTCTGACGATGTCGGACCGCATCGCGGTGTTCAACGACGGCATCGTCCAGCAGATCGATGAGCCGGACGCCCTGTACGAGCGCCCCGTGAACAGCTTCGTCGCCCATTTCATCGGCGAGAACAACGTGCTGGCCGGGACCGTCGAAACCATCGAACGAGGATATTGTCGCGTCGCCCTGACCGCTGGCGGCTCCGTCGTGGCCCAGCCGGTCAACGTCGCCGGCGCCGGCGTCCCCACCTCCCTGTCGGTGCGGCCGGAGCGGATCTCCATCCTGGCGAACGGGGCTGTTCATGACGGGCCGAATTGCCTGCCGGCGACCGTGCAGAACACGATCTATCTCGGTGACCACGCCCTGGCCGTGCTCCAGGTCGGCGGCAATGGAGAGTTCATGGTCAAGCTTCAGCCCGGCGCCCACGAAGGCCTGAACCGTGGCCAATGCGTCTTCATCACGTTCCGCCCCGAAGACTGCCTCGCCCTCGATCCCGTGTGATCGATCACGGTCGGCCCCTTCTGCCATCCTCGAGATGCAACCATACACAGGAAGAGGAACCAAGACGATGCTGAAACTCAAAATGGGATTCGTCGCGACGTTCGCTGCCGGCATGGCGCTGGCCACCGCCGCGCAGGCGCGTGACCTGACCGTCGTATCGTGGGGCGGCGCGTATCAGGATGCGCAGAGGAAGGCCTATTTCGAGCCGTTCAAGAAAGCTGCCGCCGTTCCGATGAACGACGAGTCCTGGGACGGCGGCATCGGCGTGCTGCGCGCCAAGGTCCAAGGCGGCGCGGCCACCTGGGATCTCGTCCAGGTCGAGAGCGAGGAGCTGGCGCTCGGCTGCGAGGAGGGCCTGTTCGAGAAGATCGACTACGCGAAGATCGGCGGCGAGGCGGCCTATCTGCCGTCGGCGGTCGATCCCTGCGGCGTCGGCGCCATCGTGTATGACTTCGTTCTCGGCTATGACAAGGACAGGCTCAAGGACGCGCCGAAGGGCTGGGCCGACTTCTTCGACACCAGGAAATATCCAGGCAAGCGCAGCCTGCGGCAGGGGCCGAAGACCACGCTGGAGATTGCCCTGATCGCCGATGGTGTCGCGCCGAAGGACGTCTACAAGCTGCTGGCCACCGACGAGGGCATCGAGCGCGCGTTCAGGAAGCTGGACACCATCAAGAACGACATCGTCTGGTGGAAGGCCGGCGCCCAGCCGCCACAGTTGCTCGCATCCGGTGAAGTCGTGATGACCTCGGTCTACAACGGCCGCATCGACGCCGCGAACAAGAACGAGAAGAAGAATTTCGGCATGGTATGGAACGGAGCGCTCTACACCATCGACAGCTGGGTCATCCTGAAAGGCAGCCCGAACCAGGACGCCGCCTACAAGTTCCTCGACTTCGCCGGCAAGGCCGACAACCAGGCCAGGCTGTCGGAGAACATCGCCTACGGCACCTCGAACAAGGACGCCGCCGCCCACCTGCAGCCGGCCGTGCTGAAGGACCTGCCGACCGCGCCGGACAACATGGCGAATGCGGTGGAGATCAACGTGGCCTTCTGGCTCGAAAACATCGACCGCCTGACCGAGCGCTTCAACAAATGGGCGGCGAAATAGCTCACACCCGGAACGCTCAACCGATGACAGCCGCGTTCGTGACCGGCGATGGGCCGCCCGAGGTGCCACTCAGGCGGCGCCTGAAGCGGGCGGAACGGGCACGCCAGTTCAAGGCACTGGCGCTGATCCTTCCGCTTCTTTTGTTTCTGCTCCTCACTTTCCTTGGTCCCATCGCCGGCATGCTGTGGCGCGCGGTCGACGACCGCGAGGTGCGCCAGGTCCTGCCCCAGACCGTGGCGGCGCTGGCGGACTGGGACGGCAGGGATCTGCCGGACGAAAAGACCTACGCGGCGCTGGCGGCCGACATTCTTGCGGCGCGCACCGCCGGCACCGTCGCCATCGCATCCAAGCGGCTGAATTACGTGCAAAACGGCTTCCGCACCCTCCTGGCCGGCACCGCGCGCAATCTGAAAACCGCACCAGAGCCGGGCACCGCCAACGCGGCGCTGGAGAAGATCAATCCGGCCTGGGGCGAACGCGCCACCTGGACGGCCATTAGGAGCGCCAGCGGCCCGATCACCAGCTTCTACCTGCTGGCGGCGCTCGACCTGACCCGCAACGCGGACGGCGCGATCGTCGCGGCGCCGGCGGATCAGGCGATCTATCGCGACGTGTTCGCCCGCACCTTCATGATCAGTTTCGGCGTCACGGCGCTCTGCCTGATCCTCGGCTTCCCGGTCGCCTATCTGCTGGCGACACTGCCGGCCGGCCGATCGAACCTGCTGATGGTCTTCGTCCTGCTGCCCTTCTGGACCTCGCTTCTGGTCCGGACCTGCGCCTGGATCGTGCTCCTGCAGAGCGAGGGCGTGGTGAACGACGGCCTGCGCTGGCTCGGCCTCATCGACGCGCCGCTGCGCCTGATCTACAACCGCTTCGGCGTGGTGGTGGCGATGACCCACGTGCTGCTGCCGTTCATGATCCTGCCGCTGTACAGCAGCATGAGGGCGATCTCGCCGGCCTACATGCGCGCCGCGGCGTCGCTTGGCGCGTCGCCGGCCACGGCCTTCCTGCGGATCTACCTGCCGCAGACACTGCCCGGGATCGGGGCAGGCAGCCTGCTCGTCTTCATCCTGGCGCTCGGCTACTACATCACTCCGGCCCTCGTCGGCGGCGCCGCCGATCAGATGATCAGCTACTTCATCGCCTTCTACACCACCGAGACGGTCAATTGGGGCTTGGCCTCGGCGCTCGGCGCGGTGCTGCTGCTCGCGACCCTGCTGCTGGCGGGCGTCTATGGCAAGCTGGTCCATGGCGCGCCCGTAACGGGAGGCATGAAGAATTGAGCGGTCCCTCTTCCCTCCGCACCGCAGGCCAGCGCATCGCATGGACCACGACCCTGATCGTCTCCTCGCTGGTGTTCATCTTCCTGATGGCGCCGATTCTGGCGATCATGCCGCTGTCCTTCAGCTCCGGCTCCTATTTGACCTATCCGCTGCCGGGGCTCTCGCTCCGCTGGTACCAAGACTTCCTCACGTCGGCGCGCTGGATGACGTCGCTGAAGAACAGCATGATCATCGGCGTCGCTTCGACCATCCTGTCCATGGTGCTCGGCACGTCGGCAGCATTGGGTCTGTCGCAATGGAAGAGCCGGATCAAGCCGCTGGTGCTGGCGGTCGTGCTGTCGCCGGCCGTCGTGCCCGGCGTCATCACCGCGGTCGGCCTGTATTTCTTCTTCGCGCCGATCGGGCTCACCGGCAGCTATTTGGGTCTGATCCTGGCGCATACCGCGCTCGCGACGCCGTTCGTCGTGATCACGGTGAGCGCGACGCTGCAGAGTTTCGACACGAACCTGGCTCGCGCCGCAGCCTCGCTCGGCGCCTCGCCGCTTGACGCCTTCCGCCGGGTGACCCTGCCGCTGATCCTGCCTGGCCTCGCGGCCGGCGCGCTGTTCGCCTTTGCGACCAGCTTCGATGAGGTGGTGATCGTGCTGTTCATGGCCGGGCCGGAGCAGCGGACCCTGCCCCGGGAGATGTTCAGCGGCATCCGCGAGAACATCAGCCCGACCATCACCGCTGCGGCGGTGATCCTGACGACGGTGTCCGTCATCCTGCTCACCACCATGGAAGGCCTGCGCCGACGCAATGAGCGGCTGAAGGGCAACGACGCTTGACGGGGCGAATGCCCGCGTCAAGCCATCAGGCGGCTTTAAAAAGACCACACGATTGGGTCTCTGGTGACGGCGCCGATGCGTCAGTCCGTTAAGTTCTTTGAACCATATTGCGCAGCGAGTTCGGTCAGGGAAATCGTCGGGTCTGAGCCAAGTCAATCAGCAAGCCGCGCGGCTTAAGCCGTCGCGAATGCGTCTCTCCGGTTGCGTTACGCAGACAGGCGGCGCGGTCGGATACGTCCATGCGCCTGAAAAAATGGGAACCCAACGGGCATTTGGTTGCTTGGGAGATTTCAACTGCGCGAGACAATACCATGCCCAATTTCTTCAATCTCCCGTCCTTTACCGACGACGGCGACGTTCATGTCGTCGTCGAAACGCCGCGCGGCAGCCGCGCAAAATTTGCTTACGATCCTAAGCTTGAGACGTTCGCCCTCAGCAAGTCGCTACTGACCGGCCTAACCTATCCCCACGATTGGGGCTTCGTGCCTTCGACGAAGGCCGACGATGGCGACCCGCTCGACATCATGGTGATCCACGACGCCGCGACCTTCCCTGGGATGGTCGTCACCTGCCGCATTATCGGCATCCTGCAGATCGAGCAGAAGAGTAAAAAGAAGTCCGAGCGCAACGACCGCTTGTCCGCTGTGCCGGGGCGCTCGCATTCCGAGCGGTGGCTAAAGGATGTCGCGGATCTTTCGAAGCCGATCCGGGAAGAGCTTGAGAAGTTCTTTATCGCGACCGACGAGCTCAAGGACAAAAAGCTGAACATCCTTGGCTGGAAAGGGCCCAAGGTAGCTCTCGATGCCATCAAAGACGCCGGCAAGTCGTTCGCCAAGGAAGACAAGGAATGAATCAGGCGGCCTTCGCGCGCTCCTTCTTCGCGGGCGCGATCGGCTCAGACGGCCACGCAAAAGCGCAAGGACGGCTTTCCTCCGGCGTGTGGCTTTCAACCGCGCCTCTCAGTGCATTTCGGCTTTCGATTTGAGCTCAAGCAAGAGATTGCCGTCTGCTAGATATTCAGGACCTTAGCGCTTGCGGAGATCCCGGGCCTGTTGCCGAGCCTTGCCGGCCACCTTTTCGATCGCCGCGCGAAGATCGCGCTTCGCCTGCGTCGCCCTGTCGAAGGTTTCGAACTCGTTCAGCGCCATCGTCGCGAGGACCATTCCCGCCCAGGTGCGAAATCCCTCGAATTCGACCGGAGTTTTTGACAATTAGATCGGATATCGTCAGCCCAGCTATACCTTTCATCGAATAGAAAACGAGAACTAGGGTCTCTACGTATTGGCTGCAGCAGAACACTTGGCCGAAAGCGCTGAATTCGACATTGCGATCGTCGACATCAACTTGGCTGGTCATGAGATTTGGCCGATCGCGGAGGCCATCGGGCGGCGCGGCGCCGCATTCCTTTCATCTTTGCGAGCGGTTATAGTAACGTCGTGCTATCGCCGACTTTTGTGAACCGAACGATTCTGACGAAGCCCTTCTCAATCGAGAAACTCAGAGACGCGATCGCTGCGACATGATAAGCGGTGGAGTTTTCAGTCTACCGAACCCCTATCGGCGTGACCGGCGGCTTAACCCACCACTTCATCAAGATGCCCTGCCTATCGTCGGGACTATCGAGCTTTTGTGAAGCGTCCCCGATGCCGACGACCTAATTGGCATCGATTAGCGATGTCATGGACGCGGACATCATCGCCGGATGAGCCGAGATTTTTTCTATCGAGATCGCGCGATCGCGCGCGACCCGATGACTGAGCTTCTTCGCGTCCCAAAACATGCTCGAGATTCAGGCTGGATCGCACTGCTATACCTGCCCTGGAATCTGACGATGCGAGCAAAAATTGGAGACAAGGTTGCGTGTGGAAGATTATATGGTCTGCTAGACGCCTCCCGGGGGATTTTTCGCAACGGTTCGCTGGTATTTTTGAGATGCTGACCCTTTCTGTCTTCCTGGTCGAGGATGAGAGTTTAATCCGGATGATGATTGCCGGAATGATAGAAGACCTCGGTCATCGAGTGGTCGCAGAAGCTGCGAGCATCGCTGCCGCAAAGCCCTTGGCCGAGGGCGCGAAGTTCGACATTGCAATCCTCGACATCAATGTGGCAGGCAACGAGATCTGGCCAGTCGCGCAGACCATAGAGCGGCGAGGTCTCCCTTTCATCTTTGCGAGTGGGTATACCAATCTCGTGCTGCCGGCGGCTTTTGTGGGCAGAAGGATTCTGGAGAAGCCCTTTCCAATTCGGAAGCTCAGGGACGCGATCCATGCAATTTGGCGGGCCTGAAATCATTTGCCGTAGCCGAAGGCCTCTTGGATCCGGTGCCAAGCAGCCGTGGCAGCTTTCTTTCCTCTGCGGTCGGGCCGGCATCAACGAGCGGTCCGCGCCCGGGTGCTCCGCAATTACGAGACGTCACCCCGTGAGTGATGTTCTCCAATCCGGCAGGTCCAATAAGAACCTGAGATGAATCCGACCGGCGCAAATTGCTGCGGCGCAATCCAGATCGAAGGAGTGGCACGATTCGGGACGACTCGGCGGCCTTTTGTTCTCGGCCGATCGTTGTCGGGACTGAATTGAGGCAGCAGGTATGCCGCGCGGGTCCCGCGCGCGGGAACAAAGTTCCTCAGCCGGACGTTCCTGGATTAATCAGACCGGGAGGAATCGCATGGGACTGTTCACGAAAGACATCAAAACCATGGAGGATCTACTGCTGCATGGCTTGCAAGACATCTACTATGCCGAACAGCAGATTCTGAAATCGCTACCCAAGATGATCGACAAGGCGACGAACCGCGACCTCGTCGCGGGTCTCAAGAACCATCTCGAGGAGACCCAAAGCCAGGTCCAGCGACTCGAGAAGGTCTTCGCCAAACTCGGCAAACAGGCGAGCGGCACACAGTGCCCAGCCATCGACGGTATCATCAAGGAGGCCGACGAAACCGCGGGCGAAATCGAAGACAAGGCCGTTCTCGACGCCGCGATCGTCGCGAATGCTCAGGCGGTCGAACATTACGAAATTTGTCGGTACGGCACTTTGATCGCATGGGCTGAAGAGCTCGGCCATGATGAGATCGTGCGTTTTCTCACGACCAACCTCAATGAGGAAAAGGCCGCCAACACGAAGCTCAACACCGTGGCCTTGCGGAAGGGCGTAAACGCGAAAGCGTCGACCGTGGCTTGAGACGACGGAGACCCAGCGCAGACGCGAAAGGCTTCGAGAATCTTCTCGGAGCCTCTTTTTTTTCAATAGGAAGGAAGTCCAACCATGACCGAGGTTACGGTCACTCAAAAACCTCGAAAGCCGATTGCATTTCGCCTGAAGGAGATTTTGAGCGTATTGGGTCCTGGACTGATCACCGGGGCATCGGACGATGATCCCTCAGGAATAGGCACCTACAGCCAGGCCGGCGCCCAGTTGGGATTCGGCGTGGGCTGGACCATGCTTCTCACCTATCCATTGATGGCGGCCATTC
>NZ_JAFAVV010000977.1 GCF_019242285.1 Bradyrhizobium sp. | reverse complement strand
TCGACCTCCCCCTTTCAGGGAGAGGTGAAAGCCACCACTGTGCTCAAATGCGGTTGCACGGCCCTCAATGCGGATGGGCGGCCGCGAACGGATCGTTCGGGGACGGCGACAGCACCGGCTTCCAGTCCGTCAGCTTCTGAAAGACATAGGTGTCGTACACGACCCCACGCCAGGTCAGGTCGATCTCGCCGGCGGGTTGCAGCCTCGCACTGGTCTTCGACAGAATCGCCGCCTCCGGATCATCCCTGGGCGCGACGTAGAGCCCGACCGGACCTTCGAGCGCAGGCTCGGCAAATCCGGTGAAGCGACGGCGCTCGTTGACCTGGACGACCGGCACGCCGACATGCCGCAAGTGCCATCTCAATTGAGAATAGATCCGGTAGTCCGTCGTCGCGAACCATCCGGCGCCGACCGCGTTCCGCGACGCGTCGGCGGCTGCGGCCACGGCGGCAAAACCGGCCTCCTTGCCGATTGGATCGTTCTTCTTCAGGACATTCGCCGTTCCCCAGATGTAGTAGATCTGCACGGCGGTCACGAAGGCGACGCCGGTCACGAGCGCAACGGCCAGCAAGGAAGGCGCGATCCGCGCCAGTGGCGACGGCTGCGACAGCTTCCGCATCTCATTCAGGTTGATCGCGGTACAGGCAAACGCCATCGGCCAGACGAAGAGCGGCCAGCTATCGCCGATGCGCGCCGTGAGACCGTGCCGGACGAAGAAGGCGAGCGGAAACAGCACCGCCGTCGAGAGCAGGATCGAGACCGGCTCCCGGTCCCGATATCCGCGTACCGCGACCATCGCGGTGGCTACCAGGACGATCGGCAGCAACAGGATGCCGATCAGGCCGAATTGCTGGCCGACGAAATCGAGCAGGAATCGCGCCGACCAGTCCTTCACCTGGGGCGGGCGGTCGAGCTGAAACCTGAACGAGGCCCAGTCGTGCATCGCATTCCAGTACAGCACGGGAGAGAACACCAGCACGGCGATGCCCAGGCCGAGCCAGAAATGGCGGCTCGCGATCTGCTCTCTGCGCCAAGGGGGAATCAGCACGAAGGCTGTGACGGCGGGAACGAGCAGAACGGCGGTGTACTTCGCCAGCAGCGCGAGCCCTCCGGCAAATCCGGCGGCCAGCCACCATCGATGATCGTTCGATTGCGCCAGTCGAACCAGCGACCAGCACATCGCGAGCTCGCAGGGTATGAGACCGACATCCGGGGTGATCTTCGCCATCCCGAGCCCATAGGCGAGCGTGGCCTCCGTCATCAGCACCGCGGCCGCCACGCAGCGAAGGTTGCGCGTCACCCGCCATGCGATGCCGCCCAGCAGCAATTGCATCAGCAACATCGCCAACAGACCGGGAAATCGCACGCCAAAATTCGTGTCCCCGAAAATCGACGTGCTCAGCCGGATCAGCCAGGCGACCATCGGCGGATGATCGAGATAGGAGATCACGTTCTGCTTCGACCAGGTCCAGTAATAGGCCTCGTCCACCCGCAGATCGATGGTCGTGACGAACATGTAGCGCATGATCGACGACGCGACGATCGTCGCGGCACAGACGGAAAGCAGGGTGACGCCGAGCGTCGCCGCTCGCTCGGACAGGCGGGGGAGGCCCCGGCCCGTGGTCAGCTCTGTTCCGGCTTCGATCATCGGGAGCAGCTCATGTCCATTCGATACGACGTGTCGCCCTCCTCGCGGACGAGGCGCGAACGCTTCGCCAAGGCGGGCCTACGCAAAGGGGACCTGAGTGATCCGATCGTGCGACGGGTAGCCCGGTGAGGTTTGGCCCCGGTGGTCGGCGCAAAAGCCACAAAACACGCGGCCAGGGGAATCGATCCGTCGACGAGCGGACATGCACGACCTCTGGAAATGCAGGGAGGAATTGGGCGGAGACGACAAAACGACGGACAAGATAGCGGGAATCTTGCCGATAAGCCATTGCCGCCCGATGTGGCGTCGAAATGTCTCCTGCTCAAATCTCGTCGGGCGAATCAGTCCGAGTGAACCGCGTGTCGCGCCTCCCAACCCATCGAAAGCGTGACGCGACCGCATGCGCAGAAACCGAAATTTTGCCAGCACATTCAAGCGAATGCAGGTCGCGGGGTCCATCAGCCCGAATTTTCCTCTTTCTTTTTTTCGGAATTCGTGTATTTTCCCTGCATCCCGTCTCCACCAGGGGGGCGTATCGCGATCGTCACGGACGTTGGAGGCGGGATGCGGTGGACGTGCTGATGCTGCGAGACGAGCAGCATGGCGCGGACTGCGAAGGCGTGTGGTCCTGATTCCCCGACGCTGGGATCAAGCTCGCGAGGTGATGAACTCGCGAGCGATGGTGGCAAGAAAGCCCGGTCACCAGGGAGAGCGCGCTATAAGCGTTAAAACCATCGCGCAGGGAATGCCGGATGTCCCGGCTGAACCTGTGGTAACTGCCGCCTGCGTTTCTTGTTGCAGGCGGGCCATGGGTGAGGCCAGCACCCGGCATTCCCTGCGCCCTCTGTTGTCGGAGGGTCCCGATGACGCAAGACCCGGACGCCCCAAGCGCCGCGGGAATGCGGATCTGTATCCTCCCGGCTCTTTGAAACCGTCCATCTCAATCACTCTGCGCCGAAGCCGTAGGGTGGGCCAAGCGGCCGCGAGCACAAAGCATGCCGCGCAAAGACAGAAGCGTGCCCACCATTCGAAGCGATGCTGTTGGGCCGATGGTCGGCACGACGCTTCGCGTCTTAGCCCACCCTATCGATCACTCGACAACAGACGGCCATAGGCTTCGACACCGGCCCCAACGCCGTTCGATCGCAGCAGATGCCACACCATGCTTTGATTGCTGGTCAGCACCGGCACGCCCGACACTCGTTCGAGCTCCGCAATGACAGGCGCGGATTTGATCGCGGTGCAACTGACCAGGCACGCGTCCGCGCGCGAGCTGATCCGGTCGCTTGCCCAGGCCAGGATCGCCGCCGGCGTCAGCCGTGCCATCTCGGCATTCGTGTCAATCCCGAGATTGGCGCTCCTCTCGACCTGAAAGCCGTTGGCTTCGAGGAAACCGATCTCGCGGGCGTGAACGTCGTCGATGTAGGGCGTCAACAGCGACACGCGTTTGGCCTTCAGGTGCGCCAGTCCCGCCAGGATCGCGTCGGCGGTGGTGAAGCAGGCAATGCCCGATGCAGACCGGATGCGCCGGCAGATATCACCGGCAAGCTCCGGCGCGAACGTCGACACCGCCGTGCAGTGAAACACGATGACGTCGACCTCGGCATCCGCAAGCAGCCGCGAGGCGATCTCGAGCTGCTCCAGCATCTGCATCAGTTCGGGCCTGGAGCTGCCCTTCAGCGCAAGCCGCGTCACCAGCATCGACACGTCGCGCGGCAGCATGGCGCGGATCTCGGGCTCGGCCACCGAGTTGCCGGAAGGGATCAGCATGCCGGCGCGAAGCCGGCTGCCATAGTCGATTTCCGCCATCGCCACGATCGTCAAGCCTTCCCGGCCAGCTTGCGTTGCGCCTGATGCAGATAGGAGCGGTTAATGTAGGCCGAAGCCGTCGACTTGACGCGGTTGGGCACCGCGCGGATCAGCGAGCTGATCTCGATCAGCGCCTGCACGGCATCGTCATTCGCGTCCCCGTCAGGCGGAAATATCTCGTCCCTGGTGTATTCGTCCCAGGCGCGCAATGCGTAGTCTTCGCTGATCCCGGTCTCCGCCATGGCGATCGGCGTGACGCCGGCGCGGTTGTCGAACAACCAGCGATGCGCGCGCACGAACGCGCGCATGAACCGCTGCATGACGTCTTCATTCGCCCGGGCCCAGCGGCCGTCGACGTTCAGCGACGTGAACTGGAAGTAAGGCACCTCGTCGCGCGGCTCGCACAGGCTCGGATAGCCCAGGTCGACCGCGATGTAGTTCAGCGGTGCGCCCTGCAGGCCGGCGTCGATCTCGCCGGACTGCAGCATCTCCCACCGCGCCAGGATCGGGCCAACCGCGCGCATCCGGTAATCGCGCGGATATTCCAGCCCGCGCGCGGCGAGCAGCTTCATCACCAGCGACGAGCTGCCGGCCTCGATCGAGGAAACGCCGACCGTCCTGCCGCGCAGGTCCTCGAACGTCCGGACGTTCTTTCCGGCGATCAGCGAGAACGGCAGGCGGTTGACATTGCCGCCAACGATCTCCAGGAAGCCGCCGCGCTCGCTGTCCAGGATCACGTGCTCGGTGATCCCGTAGCCGATCTGGGCGCGGCCGTCGCGCAGGCGGTTCGTCACCTCGTCGACGCCTTCATAGAGCTCGATCGCGACGTCGAGGCCTTCGTCGGCGAGCAGGCCGCGGTGCTTCGCGATCCAGATCGGCATGTTGAAATAGTTGCGCGAGACCGCCGTGAACGTCAGCTTCTGCATCGGCATGATCCCTTCGCTTTGGCGAGCTTCCGCGCCGCGCTAGGTGCCCGGTTTCATCGAAATCTCGGTCGATGTCACCAGCGTCACCTCGCCGTCGAGCAGCGGCTTTGCGATCGCGAAAAAGCGCGCGACTGCATCCGAATTGTTGTGACGATCCATCGCCGCCCGGTCGACGAACCGCTCATAGGTGGTGAACACGCCCGGATTCAGCACGTCCTGCGAGATGAAGAAGCCGATCGTCGTCGGCTCGTTGTCGCGGACATTCTCGGCCACGTCGAGCAGCGCCTGGCGCAGCGCGGCCTCCTGGCCCTTCTTCGCTCGAATGATCGCGGTAATCGTCAACATGCGGTACTCCACCTCGCAAGACACCCGTCCCGGCTTTCCTCAGTCTGTCCGGTCGGGCCGCCCTGAGCAACCGCCCGCCGGGAATGACGACATGCGTTGCACGAGACCGTGCGCCCGGGCGCGTCGAGCACCTTGGCGTTATTCGGGGACTTGTACTCGACATGGCCGCGGGCGAACCAGATCAGCGCAGCCTGCATCCGGCAGGGATGGCGCCAAAAAGAA